>JBGSJD010000171.1:0-9189 GCA_041742195.1 Hyphomicrobiaceae bacterium | reverse complement strand
TGGCGCGCGCGCTCGGCGGCGATGCGGGTCGAGAAATGGCTGATGGTGGCGATGACGGGGACGCGGCCCGCGACATGGGCGGTCGACAATTCGAGGAGGGTCTGGCGCTCGGCGTCGGTCAGCGCGAATTGCTCGGAGTAGTTGGCGAGGATACAGATGCCGTCGACGCCCTGATCGATCATGCAGTCGAGGACGCGGCGCATGCCGTCCAGATCGAGGTCGCCGTTGTCGAGAAAGGGCGTCGGTGCGATGGGCAGCACGCCGCTCAGGGGTGTTCCAGTCGATGTTGCAGTCATTTGATGGGTCCTTCTCTGTCTCGGGCGCGGGCGGTCCTGCCGTCACGCGCTGAATTTCGGACGTAGCGGTGCGTCAGCGGGGCGTGAGGGGAAGCTCGAGGGCGTCCCGTCCGCCCGCGACCGCCAACGCGGAGGGTCTCTCGTCGTCGGCGCACGCCCCCAGCCTCACCGTGTCACCGAAACCGGCATCGGCGGTCGCCTTCAGGCGACCCAACAGCAACGAAAACTCGGGTTCGCTGCCGAGGCGACGTCTCGAGATGGCGAACGCGCCGCCTTCACACTCCGTCCGACAGATCGCAATGTCGCCGACCCAGTCGCCGCAAGCGGCGCGATCCTCGAGATGGATGCGGCCGGCGGCAACGACGATCAACTCCGCGGCGAACTGGGTCGCCGTCGCCGAATAGCGCGTCGCGAGAGGGGCTGCGAATGCGGTCTCGAGCGAGCGGCCGGCCCAGGGGCGAAAGCGGACAACGAGATCGGTCACCGGGCGGCGCGCAATCTGGCCGAGCCGTTCGACGCTCGCACCTCGCTCCACGATTTCCAGGCGGTCGACACCCTCTGCCCGGAACGTGATGGCGGTGTCCGAGCGATCGCGGGATGCTGCCGGGGCCGCCGTCAGCAGAGCAAGGCCAAGGAACGCCAACCCGGCCGAACGACCGGCGCTCCGGCCTGTCGCGGCATCACGTCCGGCCGGGGTCATAGGCATGCTTCTTGCGCCACTCGGTGAGGAAATAGGCGAGGCTGTCGTCGATCGTCTCCGGCAGCACGATACGAACGGTGACGATCTGATCGCCGTAGGCTCCGGTGGCGGTGTTGCGGGCGCCCTTGCCCTTCATGCGGAACGCCCGGCCCGAGCCGGTTCCCTTCGGCAAGGTGAGGCTGACGCGTCCCGATACGGTTTCGACCTCGATCTTGCCGCCGAGGACGGCCTCGTCGATCGAGATCGGAACATCGGCCAGGATGTCGTCGCCGCCGCGCTTGAACCGCGGATGAGGGCGAACCCGGATCTCGACCAGGGCGTCGCCCGCCTCTCCGCCCCGGATGCCCGGACTGCCCTTGCCCTTCAGCCGCAGGACCTGCCCGTCGATCACGCCCTCGGGGACGTTGAGATCGAGTTGCCCGCCCTCTGGCATCGTGACGCGCTTCCTGGTGCCGAGGACCGCCTCGAGGAAGTCCACGTCCAGCGTGTAGCGCATGTCCTGGCCGCGCAGACTGAAGCCCGCGCCGGGCCCCCGCCCGCCCGGCTGATTGAACAGATCCGAAAAGATGTCACCGAAGCCGAACTCCGGACCACCGCCACGGGGGCCTCCTGCATGCTGATAGGCGCGCCTCGGCTCGCCCGCCGCGTCGATCTCGCCCCGATCGTAGGCCTGCCGCTTGGCGGGGTCTCCGAGGATCTCGTAGGCCGCCGACGCCCGCCTGAAACGCTCGCCCGCCGAGGCGTCATTGGGGTTGACGTCGGGGTGCAACTGCTTGGCCAGCTTCCGGAACGCCTGACGAATATCCTCGTCGCTGGCGGTGCGCGCCACGCCCAGAACGGAGTAGGGATCATCGGCCATTGTGTCGCCCGGGGTATCGCACAGGACCCATCCACGCAGAAGACGTCCGCCGCTGGGCCAACGGCTGCAATCTTATGGCGCAATTTTGTCAAACGCACGCCGAGATGCACGTCCCCCACAACCGGATAAAGGCCACATGGGGCCTTTTCCATCGGCCTTGCCACGATATGCGCACTTGAGCGCAAGCCCGGGCTCGTGCATCGAGACGGCACGAAATTCGATCAGGCCGGTCCCGGGACACCCGACCGGGCCATGGGACGCAAGGAGCGGTTCGTGATCAGAGGGTCTGGCGAGAGCGAAGACGTGGCGGCGGCCGAGAGCCAGGCCGCTGCTGCCAAGACGAAGTCGCTCAGGCCGCTTGCCGCTCTGCTGGCCGAGATCAGCCACTACAAGGGTATGCTGGCGCTGGCGGCGGTGTCGCTCGTGGTGTCCGCTGGCGTGCTGCTGGCCGTTCCGGTCGCGATCCGACGCATGGTGGACAGCGGCTTCACGGGGGTTGGCGGTCACCTCATCGACCAGTATTTCATCGGGCTGTTCGCGCTCGGCGTTGGTCTCGCCGTTGCCAGCGCCATGCGCTTCTATGCCGTCAACTGGATCGGCGAGCGGGTCGTCGCGAACCTGAGGTCGCGGGTCTTCGGGCATGTCACGGGCCTGGGCACTCCCTACTTCGAGGTGACGCGCTCGGGTGAGTTGATGAGCCGCATCACGGCCGATACGACGCAAATCACCGGGGCGGCCGGGGCGGCGGCCTCGCAGGCGGTCCGCAACACCATCATGCTGATCGGCGCGCTCGTGATGATGATCGTGACGAGCGGCACGCTCGCCGGCGTCATGCTGGTCGCCATTCCGCTGATCGTGCTGCCACTCGTCGGCTACGGGCGCAGTGTTCGGCGGTTGTCGCGCTCGGCGCAGGACACGCTGGCGGAAGCGGCGGCCTTTGCCGCCGAGAACCTCTCCGCCCATCGCACGATGCAGGCGGCCAACGCCGAACCGCACGTCATCAGCCGATACAACGTCGCCGTCGAGCGCTCGTTCGGTGCGGCGCGATCGCGGATGATGGCGCGTGCCGGGCTGACGGCGCTGGTCATACTCCTCGTGTTCACGGGCCTCGTCGGCGTTCTCTGGTATGGCGCATCGCTGGTCGTGGCGGGGCAACTGACGCCAGGGCAACTCAGCCAGTTCCTGCTCTACGCCGTGTTCGCGGGAAGTTCGCTCGCCGGCCTTTCGGAGGTGTGGGGGGAGTTGCAGCAGGCCGCGGGCGCCGCCGAACGACTGACCGAGATCCTCAAAGAGACGCCGCACATCGTGGCGCCGGCGCATCCCGTACCTCTGCCGACGCCGCCGCAAGGCCGTCTTCAGTTCGAGCAGGTGCGGTTCGCCTATCCCTCGCGACGTGATCAACCTGCCGTCGCGCAGTTCGACCTGGCCATCGCGCCGGGCGAGACCGTGGCGCTCGTTGGTCCGTCGGGGGCGGGCAAGAGCACCATCCTGGCGCTGGCCCTTCGCTTCTACGATCCGGATGCGGGGCAGATCCGCCTCGACGGCGTACCGCTGACCGATGCCGATCCGGCGGCCGTTCGCGAGCGGATCGCGCTCGTGCCGCAGGACGTCGCGCTCTTCGCCGACTCGATCGCGGAAAACATCCGTTACGGAATGCCCGACGCGAGCCAGGCCGATGTGGAGCGGGCCGCTAAGGCCGCCTACGCGCACGATTTCATCATGGCGCTCCCGCAGCGCTACGCGACGCCACTGGGCGAGCGCGGGGTCAAGCTCTCGGGAGGGCAGCGTCAGCGGATCGCCATCGCCCGGGCGGTGCTTCGGGATGCTCCGATCCTGTTGCTCGACGAGGCGACGAGCGCGCTCGATGCCGAGAGCGAGGTGGCCGTGCAGGGCGCGCTCGACGCGCTCCGGCAGGGACGCACGACGCTGATCGTCGCGCACCGGCTCTCAACCGTGCTGCGGGCGGATCGGATCGTCGTGATGGACGACGGCCGGATCGTCGAGCAGGGGACGCACGAGAGCCTGCTGGCCAAAGGTGGCCTCTATGCCCGGCTCGCCGAGATCCAGCTCGGCCGGTCGGAAGCGGCGCAATAGCGCGCAGCTACAAGATCAGCGGCTGGTCAGCTTCAGCTCGATCCGGCGGTTGCGGCGCAGGACCTCGTCCGAATCGCCGGCTTCGAGGGGCGCAAACTCGCCGTAGCCGGCCGCGACGAGACGGTTCGGCGCTACACCCCGGCTGATCAGATACTTCACGACCGAGATGGCGCGCGCGGACGACAGCTCCCAGTTCGAGGGAAACTCGCGGCTCGCGATCGGCCGGGCATCGGTGTGGCCGTCGACCTGGATCACCCAATCGACCTCCGGAGGGATCTGGCGCTCGACCTCGACGATCGCCTGAGCGAGCTGGTCGATCGCACCCAGGCCTTCTGGTGTCATCTGCGCCTGGCCTGATGGAAAGAGCACCTCGGACTGGAAGACGAAGCGATCCCCCACGACTCGGATGTCCTTGCGGCCGCGCAGCAATTCCCGCAAACGGCCGAAGAAATCCGAGCGGTAGCGCTGCAACTCCTGGACCTGGCGGGCCAGGACGAGGTTGAGGCGGGCGCCGAGATCCGTGATGCGGGCCTGGGCGTCCTTGTCCTTCGCCTCGGCGGCTTGCAGGGCCTCGTTCAGGGCCGCGACCTGCCGGCGCAAGGCGAGCAGCTGCTGGTTCAAGAGATCGACCTTGGCGAGCGCATCGGCCGAGAGGTTCTTTTCGTCGCCCAGCTGTTTCGATAGCTCGGAAATGCGGGTCTCGGCGGTCTGTACCCGCTCATCGCCAAGGCCGGCGGCGCCGCTCAGGCGCTCCGTCTCGGCGAGGGCCGACGCAAGGGACGCCTTCAGCGAGGCCAACTCGTCCTCGAGCGATTTCCCCTTGCCCTTTTCCAGTGACAGAAGGTTGGTCAGCTCCGCGATCTGGCGGTTCAGGCGGCGGAGCGCGTTGTCCTTGCCGGACGATTCCTGGCCGACGAAATACTGCGAGATCATGAAGATCGACATCAGGAACGTGACGGTCAGGAGCAATGTCGACAGCACGTCGACATAGCCCGGCCAGAACTCGCCGTGGTCGCCTCCGCGCCGTGAGCGTCCGCGGGCCATGCGTCAGGCGCCCCTGCGCGCGAGGCTCTGGGCGAGGTCCTTGAGCACACCGGCGACCTCCGTCTGGCGGACGGCCTGTTCATCCACCCATTCACGGACGACTTTCTGCTCGGAGCGCATCTGGCGGACCAACTGGTCGATGCCCTGGGCGAGTTCGCGGATCGGCTGCTCGGTGGCGGCGGCGCTTGCTGCGGCACTCTGGGCCGAGGCGTCGCTCGGCAGGCGGGTGCCCAGTTCGGCGATCGTGCGTTGCAGGTCGTAGATGGCCGCCTGCAGATGGCGGGTCGCGGCGTCGGACGCGGGTGAGGGACCCTGGGCCGGCGACAGGTCCGTGATACCGGACAGCCATTCCTCCAGCTCGTTGTAGAACCGGTTGTGAGCGTGGCCGGCCTGGAGTTCGAGGAAGCCCAGGACGAGAGAGCCCGCAAGACCCAGCAGCGATGCCGAGAACGCCGTTCCCATGCCGCGAAGCGGAGCTGCAAGTCCGTTCTTCAGTTCCTCGAACACAAGAACGCTGTCCGATTGGCGGGTATCCAGAGTGTTGATCGCCTTGCCGACGGACTGGATCGTCTCGAGGAGGCCCCAGAACGTGCCGAGCAGGCCGAGGAAGACCAGGAGGCCCACCAGATAGCGGCCGGTCTCGCGGGATTCGTCGAGGCGGCCGCCGATCGAGTCCATGATCGAGCGCATGGACGTCGCCGAGAGCGACAGCGTGCCGGTGCGGTCGCGCAGCATGGTCGCCATCGGCGCCAGCAGGACGGGCTTGTGCTCGATGGCGAGACCCGGATCGGCGATGCGGAAGGCATTGACCCAGCGCACTTCCGGATAAAGCCGGACGACCTGGCCGAACGCCCGCAGAATGCCGATCAGCAGCACCGCGACGATCAGTCCATTGAGTGCCGGATTGTTCCAGAAGGCCGTGGTCAGATCCTTGGCGACAATCGCGATCAGGAAGCCGACGAGGGCAATGAAGATCAGCATGCCGCGCAGGAACGTGCCCGGCGTGTTCATCGTCCGCGACAGCGGGCGTGCCGCAGCTTCGGCCGTTCGTGCTCGCGCCATGCCTTGTCTCCCGTCCCGTCCCGGTTCGAACGTTACCGCAAGATCATGGCAGAACACCACATGGCAGACGGGCGCCGAGACCGGCGCGCTACCTCATCGGCCAGACTGGAGCAATGCCAGAAGCTGCTTATGGATCGCGCCGTTCCCCGCGATGATCCCGCCGGTACCGAACATCTCCTGGCGACCTTCGAGATCCGACACGATGCCGCCGGCCTCGCGCACCATCAGCAGGCCTGCCGCCATGTCCCACGGCTGGATGGCGTGCTCCCAGTAGGCATCGAAGCGGCCTGCCGCCACCCAGGCGAGATCGAGCGCCGCGGCGCCATAGCGGCGAACGCCCGAGGTCTCCGCCATCACGCCCTCGCACTCGGCGAGGAACCGCTTGTGGCCGGGGCGGCCACGGTGGGGAATTCCGGTCACGACCACGCAGTCGGCCAGGGACCGGCGATTGGCAACGCGCAGGCGACGGTCGTTGACGAAGGAGCCCTTGCCCTTCTCGGCCGTGAAGAGGTCGTTCGAGGCGGGATTGTAGATGACGCCCGCCACCATCTCGCCCTCGCGCTCGAGGCCGACGGAAATGGCGAAATGCGGGATGCCGTGGAGGAAGTTCGTCGTGCCGTCCAGGGGATCGACGATCCAGCGGTGCGATTTGTCGGGGCCTTCGACAGCGCCGCGCTCCTCCATCAGGAAGCCGTAGCCATGGCGGGCGCGGGACAGCTCGTTGTAAAGAATATCCTCGGCGCGGTGATCGGCGGCCGACACGAAGTTCGCCGGCCCCTTCACAGAGACCTGAAGCTGCTCGACCTCGCCGAAATCGCGGGCGAGGCTGCGGCCAGCCTTGCGGACGGCCGCGACCATGACGTTCATGAGTGCGGACGCGGGCATGGGGTGCTGCTCTCTCGTTGTTGGCCGGGCCGCGACGTGCGTTGCCGACTGTGTGGCGGGCATTGGAGCGCCGCCGATCATGATGCGGTGCAATATCAGTCAGGGGCCTCGGCTGGCAAGCTTCGCCTTGACGACCGGCCGGTACGGCCCCGCACCGATGACGATGGACAGCGCCCTGTCATTCCTCGAAATTAAGCACGATGACGGGAGGGAGAACGCGGATGCTGACCTTGAAGCCGAACTGCGAATGCTGCGATCGCGATCTGCCGCCCGAGTCGGGCGAGGCGCGGATCTGCTCGTTCGAATGCACGTTCTGTGCGGATTGCGTCGCCACGCGGCTACCGGGTGGCACGTGCCCCAACTGCGGGGGAGAACTCGTGAAGCGGCCGGTCAGGCCAGCCGACCGGCTCGGCAAGTTCCCTGCCTCGTCTCAGCGCGTCCGCAAGGCCCACGCCTTCTGCAGCTGACCGGCATCTGCAACCACGTTGGCCGGCAGGGGTGAGCTGCCGGCCGTGATGTTCGTCCTCAGCTGCGCCGATGGATCAGCGCGGCTCGGTCCAGCTTTCCGAGAAGGCAAGCGCGCAGGTCGAGAACGGGCGCCCCTCGCGCTCCCGCTTCCAGGGCTTGCCGGATGCGAGCATGCCATTGCGCTCGATGCGCGCGCCGAGCGCCGGGATCAGCACGGTGTTGAGGCCGTACTTGCGGCCCGGAACCTGGTTCGGCTGGGTGTGCAGCATCAGCGGCTCGCCGATGTCGTACCAGGTCAGGTTGATCTCGTCGGTGGTGGAGACGATGCGCTCGGTCCAGAAGGTCCGGGGATCGCCCTCCTTGTCGAACTCGGCGTCGTAGACCGGGATGTCGGTATTGGCGAGCTCGGCATTGAGCATGCCCTGTACCGTCGTCTGCAGCCATCTGGCCATCGAGATGTTGTCGGACCAGATGCGCCATTTGCCGTCGGTCAGTTCGCTCTTCATGTAGAGCACGTGGCCGGGACCGGCCGGCGACAGATAGATCCGCCAGAAGCTGGCATCGGTCGAGTTGGGGTCGCCGTCCTTGGAAGAGAGGCGAATGAACGGGTTCTCGCCGGTCAGGATGGTCTTGTTCGGGTCTGCGATGGACATGGGATACTCCGTGTTCAGGGTTCAGATGACGGCGATGGCCTCGACCTCGATCAGCCAACCGGGCAGCGCCAGGGCCGTCACGCCGATCAGGGTCGATGCGGGGGCCTTCTTGCCAAAGACCTCCTCGCGGATAGCTGCCAACTCGGCACGATGGCGAACATCCACGAGATAGGTATTCAGCTTGACGATGTTGGCGACCGTACCACCGGCCGCCTCGACCTGGGCTTTCAGCGACGCAAATGTGGCGCGCGCCTGGGCGGGGAAGTCGCCGGGATGGCCGACGCCGCCCTTGTCGTCATAGTCGACCTGGCCGGAAATCAGGATGATCGACTGGGCCCCGGTCACCTTGATGGTCTGGGTGTAGGCGGGCGGGTCGAATACGGCCTTCGCGGCGATCTGCTCGATCTTCAGGGCCATGGGCACCTCCTCGGGTTGCTCGGTTCTGTCGCGCCGGTCTCAGATCTCGTCTTCGGAGACGGCCTCGCTCCACGATTGCTGGGGCTCGGTCGCGCCCTCGTTCTCGTTGCCGAGACGTCGCACGGCGCCTGCGATCGTGAAATTGGTCGGGTGCGGCAGCGGGTCCACCTCCATCGTATCGAACGCAGATGACAGGGCGTGCCGCGTCGCGTCGGGGAGGCGGCGGTCAATGGTGACGGCCTTGCCGCCCGAGACGTCGATGCGAGGCTGGTGGAAGGCGGTATCGAGGTCCCAGCCGAAGTCGGCCATCATGGCGAGGATCTGGAACACGGCCGGGATGATGCGACGGCCGCCGCAGCCGCCGATGCCGACGGCCATGCCATCCTTCTCCATCAGCGTCGGCACATAGTTCGAGAGCCCGCGCTTTCCCGGCGCGAGGCCATTCGGACGATCCGGCCGGGGATCGAACCAGTTGATGCCGTTGTTCATCAGGATGCCGGACTGCGGCAGGACGATGCGTGAACCGAACAGCGACAACAGTGTCTGCGTCAGCGTGACGATGTTGCCCTCGGCGTCGATGACGGAGAGATGCGTCGTCGATGTCGGCAGGCCGCGCTCGCCGGCGTCACCCATGCGGCGGAAGCGGTCGTCCCAGGCGAACGCCAGCGCCGTGGCGTAGGCGACGAAGCGGTCGCCGTCCGGGTGGGTTCC
>JBGSJD010000170.1:0-2513 GCA_041742195.1 Hyphomicrobiaceae bacterium | reverse complement strand
AATGGGCGCCCCGCTTCATCGAGGCGGCGGCCGAAGCGGGCATTCCCGTGCAGGGCCACGCCGGTCTGGTGCCGCGGCGGAGCACGTGGACGGGTGGGCTCCGGGCCGTCGGCAAGACGCTCGACGAGGCGGTGAAGATCTACTCGGACATCAAGGCGCTCGAGAGCGCGGGCGCCTACGCCGTCGAGGTGGAGGTGATCCCGGAAGAGTTGCTCCGCGAGATCAGCAAGCGGACGAGCCTGCTGACATCGTCGATCGGCGGCGGGGCCGGAGGCGACATCCAGTTCCTGTTCGCGGACGACATACTCGGCAACACGGCGCCGCCCTATCCCCGCCACTCCAAGCAGTACCGCAATCTCCATCGCATGAAGGAGGAGATGCAGCGCGAGCGGGTGGCCGGCTTCCGGGAGTTCGTCGACGACGTGCGGAGTGGCCGCTTCCCCGGTCCGGAGCACGTCATCAAGGCGTCCGGCGGGCTGATCGAGGATTTCACGGCGGCGCTGGAAAAGCCCGCAGAGCGCAAGGCGTGAGGCGCATGGCGATCGTCGTCTACGGCATTCCCAACTGCGACACGGTGAAGAAGGCGCGCGCCTGGCTCGATGCCCGGGGTGTCAGCTATGTCTTTCACGACTACAAAAAGGCCGGGATCAGCGCCGACAAGATCGCGGCGTGGTGCGACGCTGCGGGATGGGAGACGGTTCTCAATCGAGCCGGCACCACGTTCCGGAAGCTGCCGGACGCGCGAAAGGCGAGCCTCGATCGCGCCAATGCGATCGCGCTCATGCTTGAGCAGCCGTCAATGATCAAGCGGCCGATCGTCGAAGCCGACGGCAAGGTCCACATGGGCTTCAAGCCGGACGTTTGGGAGCACGTCTTCCCCGGCTGACGCGATCCGGCCGGAGGGGATCTTACGAAGTTGTCACGATCCCAGGGTTGCACGGCCACTCCATCCGGGTCACTGTGCGCTGGTCTTCAATATCAAAGGGTTGTCTTACCATGTTGAAGCGTCTCACTGCCGGCACCGCCGTTGTGCTGCTCGCCGCGGCCGTCTCCGGGGCGGTCGCCCGCGAAGCCGTCACGCGCGCGGACGGCGTCACGAGGGTCGACGTGCCGACGACCAAGGTTCGCGTCGACGAGGAGACGGGCGCAACCCGCGTCCGCGTCAGAACACAGGATGCGGCGGTCGACGTTGACACGGATCGCGGCAAGGTCCGCATTCGCGTGCCCTATTTCAGCGGCGACATCCGCTGGTAAGGCCAGGCCGACCACCACCACGAGCGACGAAAGAGCGCCGATACGGGATCGGCGCTCTTTTTTTGAGCAGGTGGGGTCGGACCGCGACCTGTTAGGCGGCTTGACCCGGGCGCCCATTTTGCGTGTGCTTGTGCCTGGAGAGAGCGCGATCGCATCAGCGTCGCAGGCAGGGGAACCCAAGGAATGGCGTGGCGTATCGGCGTGGATATCGGTGGGACGTTCACCGATGTCGCCATCGTAGACGACGCGAGTGGCCGGATCGGCGTCGCAAAAGCACTGACGACGCCGCGCGATTTCGCGAGCGGCGTGGTTGCAGCCCTCGACATGGCCATGCAGCGCTACGGGATGGCGGCCAACGAGGTCACGCTGCTGGCGCATGCGACGACGGTCGTGACCAACGCGCTGCTCGAGGAGAAGGGCGCGCGCGCCGTGATGGTGACGACGGCCGGGTTTCGCGACGTGCTCGAGCTTCGCCGGTCCTCGCGGCCGGACCTCTATGACCTCTTTCAGGATGCGCCCGCGACATTGATCCCGCGCCACCGTCGCTTCGAGATCGTCGAGCGCATCGGCGCCGACGGGGGTGTGGTCGTTCCGCTCGACGAGGCCGCGATCGATCGGCTCGTCGCGGATGTGATCGCGGCGCGTCCCGAGGCCGTTGCCGTGTCCCTTCTCTTCAGCTTCCTCAACCCCGACCACGAGCGACGCATCGGCGAGCGACTGCGCGCTGCATTGCCGGGCCTTCCGGTCTATCTTTCGTCCGAGGTGCTGCCCGAGATCCGCGAGTTCGAGCGCGCCAGCACCACGGCCGTCTGCGCCTATGTGGGGCCGATCCTCGCGTCGTACCTGAAGCGGCTCGAAGACGCGACGCAGCGCATGGGGCTGCCGCCGCTCTATGTGATGGGCTCCAACGGCGGCGTGTTCGAAGCGGCCGAAGGCGTGGCGATGCCGGCCATGGCGGTCGAATCGGGGCCTGCCGCAGGCGTCGTCGGGGCCGCGCTGATCGCACGGCAGACGGGACGGCTCGATCTCCTCTCGTTCGACATGGGCGGCACCACGGCCAAGGCCAGCCTGATCCGGGGTGGCGAGTATGAGACGACGCCCGAGTACGAGGTCGGCGGCGGTGCCAGCGCGAACCGGTTCATGAACGGGACCGGGCATCCGATCCGCGTTCCCGTGATCGATCTGGCGGAGGTCTCGGCCGGCGGCGGCTCGATCGCGTGGGTGGATCGTGCCGGCGGCCTGCGGGTCGGCCCCCGGAG
>JBGSJD010000169.1:0-3543 GCA_041742195.1 Hyphomicrobiaceae bacterium | reverse complement strand
TGACTCGCGGCGCCATCGACCAGCGTCGCGTCGAGGAGCGCGATGCCGGCGTGCCGACGGAAGAGATCGTCGACCGACAGGCGTTCGGGCTCGGCGGTGGGGTCGGCGGAGGCGTCCCGCCAGGCGAATCGATCGGTGGCAGCCACTTCGGCCGCGATGCGGAGGATCGAGGCGCAATCGCGCATCAGCGCGCTGTAGTCCTCGCCCGCGCGGTACCACTCGAGCATCGTGAACTCGGGCGAATGCAGCGCGCTGCGCTCGCCGTTCCGGAACACCGACGCGAACGTGAAAATACGCGTCTCGCCCGCTGCGAGCAGCTTCTTCATCGCGAATTCGGGGCTCGTGTGGAGGTACAGCGGGGCGCGGACGCCGGCTTCGGTGCGCTCCTCCGTCGCAAAGGCGTGGAGATGCGTTTCGTTCCCGGGCGAGACCTGGAGGCACGATGTCTCGACCTCGATGAAGCCCTCACCCTCGAACCATCGGCGGAGGGCCGCCTTGATGCGACCCCGGGCGAGAAGGGCCGGACGACGGTCGGCGTGGCGCGAGGGGTGCCAAAACGGGAGGGGCGGCGCGGTCATGGTGCCTTTCTGCGGGGATGAGACGCACGACTGTAGAGGCTGCAGTGGGCTCGGTCCGCCTCGACGGGCGGAGGGGCCTGCGCAGATTCATTCTAACACGTCGGATCGGGCACGTCGGAGCGACCGGCCTGCGGCGTCGGCCGCTGTCGACGTGCAACACCTTTACCGGCACAAATTCGTTCTGGTGTTAACCAATAATCAATCTTGCTTGCTAGCACGCTAGCGAATAAAGTTAGCAGCATGCTCTTAGAGCACGGCAGCCCATTCGATCTCCGGCCGCGGCTCCACCCTGCACCATCACCAAACACCGATCGATCGCTCAGGCGAGAGAGGACGCTCCCGTGCTATCCATTTGCGCGCTCAACCAGAAGGGCGGATCGGGCAAGACCCTGATCATTCTCAATCTGCTCATGATCGCGTGGGCGCGCCGGGAGATGAACGCGATGCTGATCGACGCCGATCCGCAACGGAGCGCGCACAAGTGGTCGGAAGCCCGCGAGAAGAAGAGTGATACCGCGCTTCCGATCGTCATCGATGCCATCGCGGAAGGTCTCAAAGGCACGCTCCAGCAGGCCCGGGAGAAGGGGTTCGATATCGTCTTCATCGACACGCCGGGAAGCATCGACAAGACGATGATCTTTGCCGCCGCGGCTGCCGACTGTCTTCTCCTGCCCACGCGGACGTCCCGATCCGACCTCGACTCGCTCGCCGAGACGCTCGAGACGCTGGAGACCATGCGGCTGCTCGACAAGGTGGTGGTCGTTGTCAACGCGCCACGGGCGAAGCCGAGGGGGGGCGCGACCGATATCGACATGGAGGCGGTGCGCGCGCTGGTCGAGGGTCGGTTCGGGTGTCGCCTCGCACCTATCGTGATCAAGGACCTGCCCGAGATCTCGCGGGCACTCGACACCGGCTCCAGCGTCGCCGAGGACAATCCACGCCTCGCCTCAGGAAAGAGCCTCGAGAAGCTCTATGATTTCCTCGTCTCGACAACCGAGGCGCGCATCGCGGTGGGAGCGTTCAAGGGAGCGGCAGCATGAGCAAGGCAAAATCCAAGTCGGGCCCGGCAACCAAGCGCTCGCGGGCGCAAACCTCAGCCCGTGAATCCGTGGATGTGAAAGCTGCCCTGCAATCGCAGTCCGGCATCAAGCGGCGCACTCCGGCCGCGCTGCTGCCGGAAACGATGGTGCTGCCGGGCAAGGGCCGGGAAGGCCTCAAGGGCGTCGTCATCTACCTCAACGAAGCGGCGAAAGCCCAGCTCTCCAAGCTTGCCATCGACGAGCGCAAGACCGTTCAGGAACTGGGCGTCGAAGCCATGAACCTGCTCTTCCGGAGCTATCGCCAGAAGCCGATCGCGTGACGTGTGCCGTTCAGTTGGGGAGTACTGCCATGAGCAGGACAATCAGACTCGATGAAGAGCGCGCCCGGCGGCTGAAGAGGTCGTTCCAATCCATCGCGCGGGCCGTGCGGCAGCAGGGTGACGGTGTCGGGGATGCCCCATCGCGCAGCGTGAAGCCCACGGCATGGATGATCTATGCGCATGCCGACCAGGTCGCGGCGGCGGGTCTGATCGGCCGGCTTCGCGGAGACGGTATCGCGGCGACCTGGGATCGCGATCTCCCGCCCGGCGTACCCTACGATCTTCATATCGAGAGTTCGATCCGAACCTGCGACAAGGCCGTGGTCCTCTGGTCAGAGCATGCCATGGCATCGCGGTTCGTGCACGACGAGGCCACGCTCGCGCTCGAACTCGAAAAGCTTGTCCCGGTGCACCTCGCGGATTTCAGGCCCTCGATGCTGACGATGCGGTTCCGGCGGTTGCAGTCGATCAGCGTCGAGAACTACCCAGTGCTCGTCGGAACGCTGCGTGGGCGCACGGCTGGCGGCACGTAAGGCACAACATCGGCCCCCGCCTGAGCCGACCGCCCCTTCCCCATGGCGCGCAAAGGGGCTAAGAACGCGCCGAACCGCGCGGGCCGTGCACGTGCGCGCCCGCCAACGGCCCCGGAGCGGGGCCAGAACCCGATTGGAGAACGCCGTGGTAAAAGTGATCGCGAGCGAAGTGAGAAAGGGCAACGTGCTCGATATCGACGGCGCGCTGTGCACCGTGCTGAAGGCGGAAAGCATACGCCCGGGCAAGGGCACGCCCACGACGCACATCGACATGCGCCGGATCTCTGACGGGGTCAAAATCGTAAAAAGCTACCGGACGACCGAATCGGTCGAGCGGGCGTTCCTCGATCAGAAGACGTTCAACTATCTCTATGAAGACGACATGGGCTTCAATTTCATGGAGCCCGAAACCTTCGAACAGATCTCGATCTCCAAGGAACTCATCGGCGACAGCGCCGCGTGGCTGCAGGAGAACATGAGCTGCGACGTGCAGCTGTTCGAGGGCGTGCCCGTCTCGATCGAATTGCCGGCGCGGGTGACGCTGCAGATCGTCGAGGCCGACCCCGTCGTGAAAGGCCAGACGGCGTCGTCGTCCTACAAGCCGGCCAAGCTCGAGAACGGCGTCCGCGTCATGGTGCCGCCGCACGTCGAGAGCGGCACGCGCATCGTCGTCAACACGGCGGATGGTGAATACGTGGAGCGGGCCAAGGACTGAGCCGCGCGGCTACAGACACGGCGTGCCGGGGCGGATCATTCCGCCCGGGTCTCGACTTTGTCCGCATCGAGCGAATAGCCCGCCTCGGCCAGGCCCGTGAAGGCGATCTTGGTCTGGAGGCGGCCCGTGACCCAGACCGGGTCGAACGAACCTTTGACCTCGAAACCCGCCTCGCTCTTCACGTACACGAGCTGGTTCGCCGGCGGCGGGGGCACGTGGATGCAGGCGCCGACGAACGGCACCAGCAGAAACTCCCGAACCTTGGTGGCGTCGAAGTCGAGGGGCACGACGTAGCCGCCGATCCTGACGCGCTGGCCGTCGAGCGCTTCGACGACGGCCGGCGGCTCGCCCGCGCCC
>JBGSJD010000168.1:0-1517 GCA_041742195.1 Hyphomicrobiaceae bacterium | reverse complement strand
GGTGGTGCTCGCGTGCGGCGGCTTCGAGGGAAATCCAGAGATGCTGGCCCGCTACGTCGGGCCACAAGCGCGCTACATCCGGCCCGTGGCGCGGGGCGGGTATCACAACAAGGGCGAGGGGATCGAGATGGCGCTCGCCGCCGGGGCTGCACCTGCCGGCGACTATTCACGCTTTCATGCCGAGCCGCTCGACCCGCGATCAGGCGCCCCGGAACCGGTGGTGATGATCTTCAACTATGGCGTCCTCGTCGACGTCAATGGCCGCCGCTTCACGGACGAAGCCCCATCCTCCGCCGACGCCACCTACGAGGCCGTCACCCGCGTCATCGGCGAGCAACCCGAGGGACTGGCCTGGCTCATCCTCGACGATCGGCTCTCGCAGATTCCCAACTGGCGGCGCGCGGTTCGATCCGATCAACCGCCCGTCGAGGCGCCGACGCTCGAGGCTCTTGCGGCCGCCATCGGCGTTCCCGGCGACGCGCTCGCGGAGACCCTCTACGCCTACAACGCCGCCTGCCCGGAAGCCGGCACGTTGAGCCCCGAGAAGCCCGACGGGATCGCGACGCGCCGTGGCTACGCCCCACGCAAGTCGAACTGGGCGTTCCCGCTGGAGCGCGGCCCGTTCCGTGCGTTCCCGATCATCTGCGGCAACTGCTTCACGTTCGGCGGGATCAAGGTCGATCCTGAGGCGCAGGTGCTCAATCGCGACGGCGACCCCATCCCGGGCCTCTATGCGGCCGGCGAGACGATCGGGCTCTACTGGGGCACCTACACCGGGGCGACCAGCGTGCTGCGCGGCGCCGTGTTCGGCCGCATCGCGGGCGCCATGGCTGCGAACCGCGCCCGGCACTCCTCGACCTGACGGCAAAGAGCCGGCCGGCGCTGCATTTCCAGAAGGACGCCCTCCATGCCCCAGAAGAAGCTTCCTGCCGTATTCATGCGTGGCGGAACGTCGAAGGCCGTCATGCTGCACGCGCGCGATCTGCCCGATGACCGCGGGCGGTGGACTCCGATCTTTCTCGATTTCATGGGCTCGCCGGATCCGAACATGCGGCAGCTCGACGGCATGGGCGGTGGGGTCTCGTCGCTCTCCAAGGTGTGCGTGATCGGGCCGTCGACGCGCGCGGACGCCGACGTCGACTACACATTCGCGCAAGTGCGGATCGACCGAGCGCATGTCGACTACACCAGCAACTGCGGGAACATGTCGTCGGCGGTCGGGCCGTTCGCGATCGACGAGGGGATCGTGCCCATGCCCGCCGGGTCGGACGCCGTGGTCCGCATTCACAACACGAACACGGGCAAGATCATCGTCAGCCGGTTCCAGGTCGTCGATGGCGAAGCGGCCGTGGAGGGCGACATGACGCTCGATGGTGTCGGCGGCAGCGGCGCGCCGATCCGGCTCGAGTTCCTGGAGCCCGGCGGCGCGCGGACGGGACGGCTTCTGCCGACTGGCCGGGCCATGGACATGCTCGACGTTCCGGGAGTGGGGAAGATCGCGGCCAGCCTCGTCGACG
>JBGSJD010000167.1:0-3233 GCA_041742195.1 Hyphomicrobiaceae bacterium | reverse complement strand
GCGCCGATGCGGCGCGGCGCGGGGCGAACCGGATCGCCGCAGCCCATCCCGGCTGGTGGGTGGTCGCGACCACACTCGCGTGATCGCGGGCCGTCGTCAGGCCTCGGTGAACTTGAAGTGGCCGTCGCCGTCGCGTGTGATGCGGCCTGCCGACGGCGACGGGAAATGGCCCGTGCAGATCAGGGTCGAAGTATCGCAGAAGCGCGAGAAGATGCGCTTCCGGCTTTCGCCGGCCTGCTTCGAGTCGTAGTCCGACATCATCCCGATCTCGGGATACTTCACCTGAATCGGCGAGTGGACCATGTCGCCCGTGACCAGGGCGTCGTGGCCCGGCTTGCCGGCCAGAACGCAGTACTGGTCGATGGTGTGGCCCGGCGCGGGAACCAACTGCACCAGATCGTTGAAGGCGTAGTCGCTCTTGACGACATCGACGCGGCCCGCAGCGACCACGGGCAACACGCTGTCCGTCATCCAGGCGGCGGTTTCCGGGGCCTGGCGATGGCGCTCGGTCCAGAACTCGAGTTCGCGATCCGAGAACACATAGCGGGCCTTGGGGAACGTCGGCACCCAGCGTCCGTTATCGAGGCGGGTATTCCAGCCCACATGATCGACGTGCAAGTGCGTGCACATGACGAAATCGATGTCGTTCACGCCCACGCCGGCCTCGGCGAGGCTCTTTTCGTAGCGGTCGGAGGCCATCATGTCCCAGAACGGCCGATGCGGGCGCGGCTTGTGATTGCCGACGCAGGTGTCGACGAGAATGCGGTGATGCTTCGTCTCGACGAGGTAGCTCTGGATGCACAGCACCAGCATTCCGTTCCGGTCGACGTAGCGGGGCTGCAACCAATGGCTGTTGGCCGCCATCATCTCGGGTGTGAAGCTCGGGAAAAAGTCGTGGACCGGGAAGAACGGGGCTTCCTGCTCGATGATCCGCTTGATCCGGATCTCACCCAAGTCGATTGCAGCGCTCATCGGACGTTTGCTCCTCGTGATCCTGGCGGGTCTCGCGCATCGGCGGTCGCGCAACGATTGCGCCGAGGGGCGGGCTTGTCCAGCGCGGTCTAGGTCTTCGAGGAGCTCAGCTCGCTTTCGGCTGCCGGCGTTGTCACGGCGCCAGTGGGCGACGCAGCGTCGGGCGAGGCGAAAAGCGCTGAAATGGTCTCGCAAAGGACGTCCATGCTGGCCTTCAGCCGGGGGACGTCCTTCAAGTCCTCGTGGACGAGAACATAGACCTCCCGGACGAGCGTCGGCTTGCCCTCCTCGATGGGCGTGAGATCTGGCCACGCAGCGGCCATGATGCACGGCAGAAGCGCGATGCCCATGCCCTGGCGGGCCGCCTGGATGCGATTGCCGAGGTGATTGACGCGCAAGGCCGTGCGATTGTTCGCAAAGTCGCGCTCGACCGCGCGGACCTCGGGCCAAGCCGCCAATTCCGTCGGATATGCGATCACCTCGTAGTCGGAGCGCGATACCGTCTTCACGTAGCTTGTCGCGCCGTAGAAGCGATACGACAGGTCCGCGACCTTGATGGCATGGATGCCGCTATCCGACTGGGGCCGGGCCAACCGCACGGCCAGATCGGTTGCGTTGCGGGCGAGGTTCAGATTCTCCTGCGTAATGATCAGATCGAGGTCCATGTCGGGATAGCGGGCATGGATACGCGCCAGCGCCGGAACGACCAGATAGGCGCCGACGGCCTCGGTGGCGGTCACGCGAACCGGCCCGCCAAGCTCCACCTGAAGACCGGATGCTGCCCGAACGATCGCCTCGGCACTCGTTGCCATCGGCTCGGCCAACTCCAGGATGCGATGGCCGGCATCGGTCAGGACGTAGCGCCCCGTGTCCCGCGTGAACAAGGCCTGGGCCAGATCGGCCTCCAGGTTGGAGATGCGGCGGCTGACCGTGACGTGCGTGATCCCGAGCGACCGCGCGGCGGCCGACAGACTGCCGGTTCGTGCGAGCTCGATCAGCACCCGCAGGTCTTCCCAGTCGATGCGAATTGAACGTTTCTGATCTGTCACTGTTCGAACTTTTGGGATGGTTATCTGCAAATTTCGAAGGCAATGCTTCTGGTGATAAGAAACAGATTCATGACTGGGGATTTGCTCGGCGTCAATTCGCCTCAGTCCGGCGTTGGATCGACAGGTCAAGCCTATGCGTCAAAACGGAAATCCGGTTCGGCCGGTCGAGGCTCAGTTTCGCGAGACAGGTGCCATGCAATCTTCGCTGTGCGATTCCGAGCTTCAGGTCGAGCGCAAGACGAAGCCTGTCGAGGATGCGTCGCTCGCGCATCTTCTGCACCGTGCCTGCCAGGTCGCCGACAGCATCTTCAACGAGGAAGCCGGCAAGACGGGGCTCACGACGCGTCAGTTCGCCGTCCTGATCGCCGTCGCGAACAACCGCGACGTGAGCCAGACCGGCCTCGTCGGAATCACCGGGATAGACCGCTCGACCGTGGCCGAGATCGTGAAGCGGCTCCTGCGGCGCGGCCTGATCAAGCGCAAGCGGACCCGTCTCGATGCGCGCGCCTACGCGGTCCGCCTCTCCGACGATGGCGAAGCGCTTCTGCGTGAGGTTCGTCCGGCCGCCGAGCGGGCAGAGCAGCGCCTCCATGCTGCTTTCAGTGGTCTGGCCGCCGAGGAACTGAAGGCGGCGCTTGGGCATCTGATCGCGGCTTTTCCGCAGAACCGATAGCTTCTCTGGCGTCTCGTTCAGTCGTTCGTGATGCCGCCGTCGAAGGTGCCGACTTGCCGCGAGGACGCTGCTGATCTACTCGACGGTGCAGAACTGCATCCGAGGCCGGGTCCGTCACTTGTCGTCATCTTCTTTCGTTTCGCGCGAGCGCGCACCGTTTGATGGGGCTTCGGCTGTCGCGAGACTGCGGACTCCGGGCGCCGCCTCTCCCACTGCTTCCAGTGAGGCGCCGTGAACGGGGCACGCCGGCCGCCAGCGCTTCGCCGCCTCGTCCTCGTCGGCGGGGGGCATGCGCATGTCGTGGTGCTGAAATCCCTGGGGATGGCGCCGGAGCCCGGGCTCGACGTCACGCTGATCGCCAAGGAACTCGATGCGCCCTACTCGGGAATGCTGCCGGGCTATGTCGCCGGGCACTATGATCTCGACGCCTGCCACATCGATCTCGCCCGGCTCGCGCATTTTGCCGGGGCGCGCCTCGTCCATGGCGAAGCCGACGGCATCGACGGCCGGCGCCGTGAAGTGCGCATCGCCGGCCGACC
>JBGSJD010000166.1:0-3006 GCA_041742195.1 Hyphomicrobiaceae bacterium | reverse complement strand
CAGTCGACAGCCGTTTCGCCGACCTCGACGGCCTCCGTGTCTCCGGGTGGCCCCGGCACGCTCCCGATCGTCAGTGGCGCGCCGGGAGACGGCAACTCGGCCCTGGCTCAGGCTCTGAGCCGCGAAATGCAGCGTCAGGGTGTGCCCCTCGATGGGCAGGCCGGGCGCGGCTACCGGGTGGAGGGTCAAGTGACCGCCGGAGCCATCAAGGACGGCAAGCAGTCGATCCAGATCGACTGGCGGGTCAAGGACGCCAAGGGTGCCGCGGTCGGTACCGTGACGCAGAAGAACAGCATTCCGCCGGGCTCGCTCGACGGGGCGTGGGGGCAGACGGCCGAGGCCGCAGCCGCAGCGGCGGCGCAGGGCATCATCAAGCTGCTTCCCCAGCAATCGGCGGCCCGCAGCACCAACTGACGGGCGTCGGCGCTGCACGGCGCCTGATGATATGACAACCAGCTTCGGGCCCGGGACGTTTACACGCCCGGGCCCGCTTGCTATGAGGCGGCGCGTGTCATCCGGATGACAACCGGTGCTGAGGAAGGCGTGGCCATGCCGTTCGATGCTCGTATGCACCAATGGGGGCCGGGAGGGCCATCGATGAAACTCGTCGCGGGTAACAGCAACCGTCCATTGGCGGATGCGATCAGCGAAGCCCTGAGCTCGCCCCTGACCAAGGGGTTCGTGAAGCGCTTCGCCGATATGGAAGTGTTCGTGGAGATCGAAGAGAACGTCCGCGGCGAGGACGTCTACATCATCCAGGGTACGGCGTTTCCGGCCAACGACAACCTGATGGAACTGCTGATCCTGACCGACGCCCTGAAGCGGGCATCGGCCAAGCGCATCACCGCCGTGATGCCGTATTTCGGCTATGCGCGGCAGGACCGGAAGCCCGGGCCCCGCACGCCCATCTCGGCGAAGCTGGTCGCGAACCTCATCGAGCGGGCCGGCGTCGACCGGGTGATGACGCTCGATCTGCACGCCGGCCAGATCCAGGGCTTCTTCGACATCCCGACGGACAACCTTTTTGCCGCGCCGCTCTTCGCGCGCGACATCCAGGACAATTATCCGTCGGACGATCTCGTCGTCGTGTCACCTGACGTCGGCGGCGTGGTGCGGGCGCGGGCGCTCGCCAAGCGGCTCGGGCAAAACGTGCCGATCGCCATCTGCGACAAGCGGCGCGAGCGGGCGGGGCATTCGGAAGTCATGCATGTGATCGGCGACGTCGAGGGCATGAAGTGCGTGCTGGTCGACGACATCGTCGATTCGGGTGGCACGCTGGTGAACGCCGCCAATGCGCTGCTGAAGCAGGGGGCGACGGAAGTTCACGCCTACATCACGCACGGCGTGCTGTCTGGCGGGGCGGTGTCCCGGATCACCAATTCGAAGCTGAAGACGCTGGTGATCACCGATTCCATCATGCCGACCGAAGCGGTCAAGGCGGCACGCAACATCCGCGTGCTCTCGATCGCCGGTCTGCTCGCCGAGGGGATCGCCCGGACGGCGCGGAACGAGAGCGTGTCGAGCCTGTTCTACTGACGTCCGTTTCGTTGCGGGGATTTGAGAATGGCGGAGGGCCTGAGCCCCCCGCCATTTTTCTTGTCAGGTCGCGTAGCGCGTGAAGGCCGTCGTGGTGGCGCGAGCCTTCCAGTCCGTGACGACGCAGACGATGGCGCACTTGCCGGCGGCAACGGCTTTCTTGGCGCGCTCGAGCGCCGGGGCGATGTCCTCGGGCTTCTCGACGTACTCGCCGTGGCCGCCGAAGCACTCGGCGAACTTGTCGTAGCGCGGGTAGCCCAGTTCGCGGCCCGGCTTCGCCTTCACCGGATCGTCCTTGTCGGGATCGCCGGTCCAGCCGCCGTTCTGGCTGATGACGACGAGCACCGGCAGGTTGTGGCGGATGCAGGTGTCGAACTCCATGGAGTTCATGCCCCACGAACCGTCACCGTGCAGGACGACAACCTGCTTGTCCGGGCAGGCGGCCTTGGCGCCGAGGCCGAACGGCATGCCGACGCCCATGGTGCCGTAGGCGCCCGAGTTGATGCGGTGGCGGGCCGTGTACTGGGGAATGGCCTGGCGGGCGTAGTTGAGCGTCTCCTGGCCGTCGACGCAAAGCACGGCGTCGCGATCCAGGATGTCACGGACTTCCTTGCAGAGCCGCAGCGGATGGATCGGCGAGTCGTTGTTGGACAGCGCCTGCTCGGCTTCCGCCTGCTTCTGCACGTTGCGGGAGCGGAGGCGCTCGCGCCAGGTCTCGTAGCTCGCCGGCGTGACCTTGCCGCGGATCGCTTCGGTGAGCTGCGTGAAGGCGACGCGGGCGTCGGCCACCACACCGACGTCGAGCCGGCGCGGGGCTGTCGCGATCTCCATCGGATCGATGTCGACGCGGACGACCTTGGCGCCCGCGTTCCAGCGGGGCGGGGCCGCGTTGCCGATGACGTAGTTCATGCGTGTGCCGACGACGAGGATCAGGTCGGCGTCCTTGAAGGCTGCGGCGCGCGAGGTCAGGTAGGAATACTTGTGATCCTCGGGGATGACGCCGCGGCCCTGGGGCGTCGTATAGAACGGGATGCCGGAGGCTTCGACGAAGGCGAGCATCTCGCGGTCGGCCTCGGACCATTGCACGCCGGAGCCGGTCACGAGGACGGGCTGCTTCGCCGACGCGATGAGGTCAACGATGGTTTTCACGTCGTTGCTGTTGATCGCCGGGCGCGCGCGCTTCGAATAGTCGAAGGGGTCGGGATACTCGACGGTCTTCTCGTCGATCTCCTGGTAGAGGATGTCGCCGGGGAGATCGAGGTAGACCGGAGCCGTGCGGCCGGTCATCGCCTGCGAGATGGCGAGGTTGATCAGCTCGGGGATCCGCTTCGGGTGATGAACCCGGTCGGCCCACTTGGTGATCGGCTTGAAGAGCGCGAGCTGGTCGGTATCCTGGAACGCGCCGCGGTGCCAGGTCGAGACCGGTGCGGCGCCGCCCAGCGCCAGGATCGGCGTGCAGTCGGCCCAGGC
>JBGSJD010000165.1:0-1901 GCA_041742195.1 Hyphomicrobiaceae bacterium | reverse complement strand
CCTCCGCGACTCGTGGTGAACCGTAAAGCCCACGGCCTTTGGCGTGTGCCGCACGAATCTGTTCGACCAGCTGGGCGCTCTCAACGGCGCGCTCCGACGGGGGCCGCCTCGACTTCCTCGACAACAACATCGGCATCTCCTCGAAGGGCACCGTGGTCGACGAGCCGCAGGAGACCTGGCAGCGCATGATGCAGGTCAACGTCGAGGTAATGTTCCTGACCGCGAAGCACGCTATTCCGGCCATGAAGAAGACCGCCGGCCGCGGCGCGATCGTCAACATTTCCTCGATCTCGGCGCTCCGCCCGCGCGGCCTCACGATCTACACCACCACCAAGGCCGCCGTCATCGGCCTCACCCAGGCCATGGCCGTCGATCACGGCCGCGACGGCATCCGCGTCAACTGCGTCGCCCCGGGTCCCGTCTACACGCCGATGGTCTACGCCCGCGGCAACGGCATGAGCGTCGAGGCCCGCGACGCCCGCCGCAAGGCCTCCACTCTCGGCGTCGAGGGCACCGGCTGGGACATCGGCCACGCCGTCCGCTTCCTGATGTCGGATCAGGCCCGCTACATCACCGGCCAGGTGCTGGTCGTCGACGGCGGCGTCACCCTGCAGGCGCCCGAGCGCGAGAGCCGCAACGAATAGAACGGCAACAGCCGGAGGAGAACGCCATGGCCCGCCTGCCCTACCGCGAGAAAGCCGACCTGCCGGAGGACCAGCAGTCGCTGCTCGCCCGCGAGATCACGCTCTTCAAGTGCATGACCCACAGCCCCGGCGCCACGCGTGCCTTCCAGGGCCTCGGCGGCTACATCCGCCACAAGAGCCGCCTCGATCCGCGCCTCCGCGAGATCGCCATCCTCGCGGTGGGATGGATCACGCAGGCACCCTACGAGTGGTCGCACCACGTCAAGATCGGCCAGGACTTCGGCGTCAGCGAGGACGACATCCGCGGCGTCATCGCGGCCTGCAAGGGTCAGCCATCGAGCCTCGAGCCGGTCGCCCTCCTGATCGTGAAGGCCGCCGGCGAGATCACCAACAGCCTCGCCGTGGCGGACGACACCTTCGCCGCGCTCCAGAAGCACTTCGACAACGAGTGCCTGACCGACCTCGTGATCACCATGGCGTTCTACAACGCCGTCGTCCGCTACCTCGGCTCGATGCGCATCGACGTGGAGCCCGAATACCAGCCCTATCTCGACAAGTTCCCGCTCGAGAAACCCATGTACTGAGGAACCAGCCATGCGCATGAAGGACAAGGTCGCCATCGTCATCGGCGCCGGCCAGGGCCCGGGCGAAGGCATGGGCAACGGCCGCGCCACGGCCATTCTCTTCGCCCGCGAGGGCGGCAAGGTGTTCTCCGTCGACCGTGATCTCGCCTCCGCCGAGGAGACGGCGGCGCTGATCCGCAAGGAGGGCGGCGAGGCAGCCGCGTTCCAGGCCGACGTGACCAAGGAGGCGACGCTCGCCGCCGCCGTCGCCGAATGCGTCCGTCGCTGGGGCCGGGTCGACGTGCTGCACTACAACGTCGGTGTGAGCCTTGCCGGCGGCGACAAGAACGTCCTCGAGATCACCGAGGCCGCCTTCGACAACGTCAGTGCCATCAATCTGCGCGGCTTCATCATGGCCGTGAAGCACACGCTTCCCGTGATGCAGAAGCAGAAGTCGGGCGTGATCCTCTCCATTTCGTCGGTGGCCGCACTCTCGAGCACCTACCCGACGGTCGCCTACAAGACGACGAAGATGGGCATGATCGCCTTCACCGAGCAGATCGCCCGCCAGAACGCCGAGGCCGGCATCCGCTGCAACATCATTCTGCCGGGCCTGATGGACACGCCCATGGCCGTCGACACCCGCGCCCGCGAGTGGGGCAAGACGCGCGAGGAGGTGGCCGCCGCCCGCGAC
>JBGSJD010000164.1:0-2247 GCA_041742195.1 Hyphomicrobiaceae bacterium | reverse complement strand
TGGTGCATCGGTGCTCTGCCGGCGGACGTTGCCGCGTCGGCGTCGGCCACGACCGCGCCACCGTCGAGGCCGAGCGACGGAGATGGCGCGCCGAGAAGATCGTTTGGTGTCACAGCGAGGAGCTGGCAGATGCGCCGGATCATGTCGAGATCGGGTTCGACCTCGGCGCGCTCGTAGCGCGTGTACCGGTTCTCGTCGATGCCGAGCGCGCGCGCGAAGCTGCGTGCAGTCCGGTATCCGCGCGGTACCCGCAATTCCCTCAGATGCGTTGAGAAGTCACGGCGCGCCTCCGGGATCCCGCTGGCATCGGTTTTTTGGTTCGTCGTCATCTCAATTGGCGCACGCATAGACGGTTGTTGCGTTGACCCGATCGATGCATTTCGGCCTCGTTCGCCGTCTGGCATGGAATTCCCCGTCGATTCCAGTCGTTCAGCAATGCTTCGCGCTCTCCCTACGGAGCCCAACATTCGGACCAAAGACCGGTAATGCTACGCACTGGCCCGAGCGTTCGACGCAACTCGCTCTCACGTTCTAGCCTCAATCTGGCAACTGATTACCGCTCGCGCGGTTGAATCAGTTCTGCCGGCGATGCGAGCACTGCCGATCCGCAGTCTGATTAACGTATCATGCCGCGATTTGTTTGACGGATGTCATTGACGTCTGTTTTTCCGTCCCCGTCGTGTTCCGGCGCGACTTGCAGGGAAGCGTCCGGCGTGCTCATCCTGACGGCGATCGCAGCACAGAGGGCCTCGCGGCGCGGTTCGTCCGCCGCGTGCCGCCAACAGCCGAACATCGAGGTCGTCATGCAGAAGTGGGCCGAGTTCCAGGGGCGCATCGAGGACGATCGCCTGATCCGTGGTGCGGGGCGCTACGTCAGCGACCTGGCGCCAGCGGAGATGCTCACCGGCGTCGTGGTGCGGGCGCAGGTCGGGCATGCGCGCCTCGGCGGTATCGATACGCGCGAAGCCATGGCCGTCCCCGGGGTGGTCGGCGTGTTCATGGCCGCCGATATCGCGGCCGACGGCATCGACGACTTTCCCTGCGATATCGCGCTCAAGGGTGGCAACGGGCAGCCGGCGCCGAAAGCACGCAGGCCGGTACTGGCACGAGGCATGATCCGGTGCGTCGGCGAGCCCGTGGCCTTCGTGGTGGCGACGAGCCGGGCCGCTGCGGAGACGGCGGCAGATCTCGTGCAGGTGGAGACCGAGGATCTGCCGGCGGTCGTCACGGCCAAAGCCGCGCTCGACCCGGCTGCGCCGAGCCTGTGGGAGGGAGCCGAACGGAACATCGCCTACACGTGGCAGAAGGGCGACAGGGCAAAGACGCAGGCGCAGATGGCGGCGCCGGCACGGACCGTGCGGTTCTCGTCACAGGTGAGCCGCGTCAACGCGCTCAGCCTCGAGCCGCGGGGTGCCATCGGGCTCGTCGACGAGGCCGGGCGGCTCGTTCTTCATGCGGCGAACCAGAGCCCGCACGCGCTTCGCGACGGGATCGCCAAGGTGATGCGCGTGCCGCCAGCGCAGGTTCGCGTCATCGCGGGCGATGTGGGCGGATCGTTCGGCATGAAGAGCGGCGCCTATCCGGAAGACGTGCTGGTGCTGTTCGCGGCGCGGCGTCTCGGCCGTCCGGTGCGCTGGATCTCCGACCGTCGGGAGAGCTTCCTCGCCGACGACCATGGTCGGGACATGAGCGTCGAGGCGTCGCTCGCGTTCGACGACGAGGGACGGCTTCTGGCGCTCGAGACGGATTTCATCGTCAACGCGGGCGCGTACACGTCGTTGCGCTCGCTGTTCATGGTCAACAACATCGGCGGCATTGCCGGCGTCTATCGCATTCCGGCCATCTCGGCGACGATCACGGGCGTGTTCACGAACACGATGACCAACGCGCCGTACCGGGGGGCGGGGCGGCCGGAGGCGACCTACACCATCGAACGGCTGATGGATCTCGCGGCGCTGGAGCTCGGCATCGACGCCTTCGAAATGCGGCGGCGCAACCTCGTCGCCCCGGCGGCGATGCCCTACGACACGGGTTTCGTCTTCACCTACGACTGCGGCGAATTCGAAGGCAACATGCTCGAGGCGGCGCGAAAAGCCGATCGGGCGGGGTTTGCGGCGCGGCGCGAGCAAGCCCGCGCGAAAGGGCTGTTGCGTGGCATCGGCTACGCCAATCCGATCGAGGTCGCGGGTGGGCCGTTCTCCAGGCCGGCGCGCGACATGACGCGGATCACGGTCGGTGCGGATGGCC
>JBGSJD010000163.1:0-5019 GCA_041742195.1 Hyphomicrobiaceae bacterium | reverse complement strand
ACGTCGGCGGCGGCGCCCGCGAAGAGGAGGTCGAGGAGGTCGAACAGACGGCCGCGATCGGCGAGGCCCAGCATGGAGCGGACGCCCGCCTCGGTGACCTTGCCGGACCCCATGGCGATCGCCTGATCGAGGACGGAGAGGCCGTCGCGGACCGAGCCACCGGCGGCGCGGGCGATGACGGCGAGGGCCTCGTCCTCGGCTTCGGCGCCTTCCTGCTTCACGATGCGGCGGAAGTGATCGACCAGCAGCGGCACGTCGATGCGGCGCAGATCGAAGCGCTGGCACCGCGAGAGCACCGTCACCGGCACCTTGCGGATCTCGGTGGTGGCGAAGATGAACTTGACGTGCGGGGGCGGCTCCTCGAGCGTCTTCAGGAGCGCGTTGAACGCGCTCTTGGAGAGCATGTGGACCTCGTCGATGATGAACACCTTGTAGCGGGCCACCATCGGCTTGTAGCGGGCGCTCTCGATGATCTCGCGGATGTTCTCGATGCCGGTGTTCGAGGCGGCGTCCATCTCGACCACGTCCGGGTGGCGGCTGTCGATGATGTCGCGGCAATGGCGGCCGGGGACGGAGAGATCGATCGACGGGCGATCGTCGGCTCCCGGCGCCGAGTAGTTGAGGGCCCGGGCGAGAATGCGGGCGGTCGTCGTCTTGCCGACGCCGCGGACGCCCGTGAGCATGTAGGCCTGAGCGATCCGCTCGGTCGCGAACGCGTTGCGCAGCGTCGTGACCATGGCCTCCTGGCCGATGAGGTCGTCGAAGGTCTGGGGCCGGTATTTGCGGGCGAGAACGAGGTAGCCGGTCGTGGCCGGCGCTTCCGGCGCATCGCCGAAGAGGCTCGGGCCGTCCTGGCCGATATCGCTGCTCTCGTCGGACATGACTGGCCTCGCAGCACTCGCGTCGCGGGGTTCGGAGCGAAGCCCCGCCCGGCCGTCGATCGGTCCGCGGGGCGGCGAGAAGGAGACTGGACTGCGACCCGCGGCCGAATCGTTAGGGCTGCTTCCTTCCGGACCTGACCCGGTTGGCGAGGGACACGCCCGCAGCCAGCCTCCCTGGGTCTACTTAGGGGACCGCGCGCCAGTCCGCAAGCGAATGACGGAGGCCCGAAAACGACGAAGGCCCCGCGGCGGACCGCGGAGCCTCCGGTATTCGGGTGTTGGTCGTCGGCTAGTTCTTCATGACGCTCGGCAGCCAGAGCGCGATCTGCGGGAAGAACAGCAACAGCAGCAGGCAGATGACCTGGATGACCATGTAGTCGGCCATACCGCGATAGATCGTGACCAGCGACCACTGCGGCACGACGTTCCGGAGATAGTAGGCCGACATGGCCACCGGTGGACTGAGGAAGGCCGTCTGCAGGTTCACCGCGATCAGCGCGCCGAACCAGATCAGCAGCTCGAGCTTGCTCATGCCGAGTTGCAGCTTCTCGACCACCGGCATGAAGATCGGCAGGAAGACGAGAATGATGGCCGGCCACTCGAACGGCCAGCCAAGCACGA
The DNA here is from genome assembly GCA_041742195.1 of Hyphomicrobiaceae bacterium. Lineage (GTDB taxonomy): Bacteria > Pseudomonadota > Alphaproteobacteria > Rhizobiales > Hyphomicrobiaceae. The sequence continues at coordinate 3,517 of JBGSJD010000163.1, read as the reverse complement.
AGATCAACGCCATGATCAGGCCAAGCTTCCACCAATCGCCGAGCGGGAGCGCGATCAACGTCTCGGTGATGACACTCGCCGTGCCGAGCTTCGTGAAGACGGCGCCGAACACGTTCGAGGCAACGGCCAGGAACAACACCATGGCCGAGGTGACCATCGTGCCGGTCGCGGCATTCTTGAGCGCCGCGATGTTCAGGCGACCGTAGATCAGGGCGAGCAGGGCCGCACCGAACGCACCGCACGAGGCGGCCTCGGTCGGCGTGGCAAGCCCTTTCAGGATGGTGCCAAGCGTGAACCCGATCAGGGCCACAAGGGGTGCCATGCCGAGGACGATCGCCCGGAAGTATGGGCTGATGAAGAAGGGGACTGCCATCAGCGCGGCGACTGCGGCGCCGCCGAGATTGATGGCGAACTTCGCAGAACCAATCTGGAACGCAAAGTTCGGCAAACCCATCGATCCGGTCAACGCGATGCCGACGACGTAAGACAGCGCGATCAGACAGAACAGTGCGAGGGCCAGCACAGGCACCGAGATCTTCTCGGTCGTCATCGCCAGATAGGCTTCGCGCCGCTCTTCCATCGTCATCGGCGGGCCGAGGCTCGGGTTGATGAAGCTGCGACCGAGGGCGTACAGGATGTACATCATGGCCAGCAGGAAGCCCGGCATCAGCGTCGCCGAGTAGAGCTGGTTCACGGGGACGCCCATGGTCGGACCCATGACGACGAGCATGACGCTCGGCGGGATGAGAATGCCGAGCGTGCCGCCGGCCGCGATGGCGCCGGACGAGAGCCGCGCGTCATAGCCCGCCTTGATCATCATCGGGCCGGCCATGATGCCGAGCACCGTCACGGCCGCGCCGACGATGCCGGTCGCCATGGCGAAGATGGTCGCGGTGAGGATGACGGCCAGATAGAGAGCGCCGCGTACCGGGGCGAGCAGGCTTCGGAGCGCGCCGAACAGGCGCTCCATCAAGCCCGCCTGCTCGGTCATGTAGCCCATGAAGATGAAGAGGGGCACGGCCGGAAGGATCTCGTCCTTCATGGTGCCCCAGATCTGCAGGTCGGCCAGGTTGAAGGTCTGGATCGTGCCCAGCCCGACGCCACCAAAGACGAGGGCCAGGAAAAGCAACGTGAAGGAGATCGGGAAGCCGATGAAGATGACCCCGATCATGCCGAACAGCATGATCAGACCGAGGATCTCGTTAAATGACATGTGATCAGACCTCGATCTTCTCGTGTTTGACCAGGACTTCACCCGTGCGGGCGGCCCAGATGCTCTTCATCAACTCGGAAATGCCCTGAATGAACAGGATCGCAAAGGTCAACGGCACGACGCCGCGCAGCGGCCAGATGATCGGCCCCCAGGCGCCCGAGTTCGAGCGTTCGTTGATGAGGTAGGCGTCCATGAAGCTGCCCCAGGAGATGTAGAACAGCACCGCCATGGTCGGCAGAAAGAAGACGATGTAAGCGATCGTATCGATGCGGCCCTTGGTGCGCTCCGTGAAGCCGTCCCAGAGCATGTCGGTGCGAACGTGGGCGCCCTTCAGCAGAGCGAGACCGCAACCCAGCATGAACAGAGCACCGAACGTCATCGTCGTCACGTCGAGCGCCCAGATCGTGGGGTCCTCCAGCACGTAGCGCGAGAACACCTCGATCACGTTGGCGAAGATGAGGGGGATCACCAGAAGGATGAAAAGGTTTCCGGTCCACTCCGTGAACTTGTCTATGGCCCGGATAATCCCGAGATAGCCCGCGGAGGGCTTCTGTCCCGTTGTCGTATCGATCATTGCTCTGGCCGTTCCTCTTCCCCGTCCCTCGTTTCCGCCAAACGGTTTCACGCTACCGTGCGATTCACCTGCTGTCCGGACAATTGCATATCATCAGCAAAAAGGCCGCATGGATCCCATGCGGCCTCTCGTCCTTCTCAGGCCACAGTTACTGCTTGGGCCAGTAGTGATCGGCCGCAAGCGTGTAAGCCGGGTAGTAGAAGCGCTTGGCCGGCACGGAGACCGACGCCCACTTCTTCTGGCTCTCCCAGACTTCCTTGAAGACCGGGTTCTTGGCCGACTCGGTCTCGACCAGCTTGTCCCACGCCTTCAGGAACTCGGTGTGGATCTCGGCCGGGGTCTCCTTGATGTTGACCTTGTGCTTGTCGCGGAGCTCGGCGAGGGCCTCGGCGTTCTGGCGCTGCCACTTCGCCCACCAGACGAACATGGTCTCGGTCGCCGCCGCCTTGATGATCTCCTGATCGGTCTTGGCGATGGAGTTCCAGACGTCCTTGTTGATCAGCAGCTCGCCGATCGACACGTTCTCGTGCAGCGACGGGGCGTAGTGGTACTTCCAGATGTTCTGGAAGCCGAAGCGAAGGTCCTCGATGCCACCGACCCACTCGGCGCAGTCGATGGTGCCACGCTCAGCCGCCGGCATGATTTCGCCGCCCGGCATGTTGACCGTGCGCATGCCCATGCCGTTGAAGATCTCGGCGGCCAGACCGGTCTGGCGGCACTTCTGGCCCTTGAAGTCGGCGAGAGACGTGATCTCCTTCTTGAACCAGCCGAGGGCCTGCGGGCTCGACGGCAGAATGTTCAAGACGACGACGTTCAGCTTGAGCGTGTCCTGGTAGAACTTGTTGTACATCTCCAGGCCGCCGCCGTGCCACATCCAGGACATGTAGTCCATGTGGTCCATGCCGAGCGGGCCGCCGGGGCCGCCCGAGAACAGAACGGCCGCCTTGTTCTTGCCGACCCAGTAGCCAGCCCACGCATGGGCGCCGTCGATCACCTTCTTGTGGGTGGCGTCGAGAACCTCGAAGGCCGGGACGACCTGTCCCGCCGGCATGGCATCGACCTTGATGCGGCCAGCGGTGAGTTCCTCGGTCCGCTTGGCGAACTGCGTGAAGTTTTCGTAGAGCGTGAGCGATGCCGGCCACGTGGCCTGCATCTTGAGCGTCTTCTGCTGAGCTGCTGCCGGACCCGAAACGGCGAGTGCCGCTCCGAGCGCCGCGACGGACGCGAGCCCGAGATTGAACCAACCCTTCATGATTTTCCTCCCTGGAGACTTACTGAGGGTGGCCGGACTCTGCACACGGTAGCAACGGCGTCAATCATCCGGAGCATACCTGCCCGCGAAAAATCGTATGGATGGCGAAGCCTCGCCGACTATCGTTAGCGAAGACGGTGACTGCGCCGATCAGCAGTGCCAACATTTCGTGCAAATCGCCAACCTGGAGACCCCTCGATGCCGACCCTCGCCGCGACCGCCCTCCTCGACCGCGTCAGCGGCAAACGCGCCAACACGGCCTGGGTCGACGAGCAAAGGCGCAGTGCGGTGGCTCGCTTCATGGTGATGGTCGACCTGAAGCCCGTGGTGGTCAGCGGTGACTTGCCGGGGGAGGCTCATATCCGATGGCTCAGCCGCGACGAGGTGACCGGGCTCGGGCTGCCAGACGACGAGGCCGCGCTCCTCGGCCTCGCACGGGACACGGGCGTGCCGCACTTCTCCATTGCGCTCGGCGCGG
>JBGSJD010000162.1:0-3237 GCA_041742195.1 Hyphomicrobiaceae bacterium | reverse complement strand
CGGCATGGGCGCGCCCTGAACCGCCGTCACGCCGAACCGCGGCTTCGGTGGCTCGAAGGCCGACTGGGCGCTCATCATCATGCGCACGACCATGCCGAGCGGCCCGAGCGTGTAGCGCGCCACCCACTCGGCGAAGCGGAGGGACTGCATCGGGAGCGGCGGCACGTCGAGGCGATCGGAAATGGCTTTCAGCTTCTTCGGATCCATGGGCTTCGACTGGCCGACCGTCCGGTCCCAGACGACGCCGATCCGGACCTGCGGGCCGAACGGCACCAGGACGAAGCAGCCCGGCTCCAGCACAAGATCGGGCGGGACGATGTAGTCGTAGGTCTGATCCAGCGCGACGGGCAGCAGAACGGGCACCGCAGTCGGGGGACCGCGATGTGTTGCCTGGTCATCGAACGCGAGCAGATCTTCCACGCCTTGCATCACTCCGAACGCTCCGGCGTCGGCCCTACGAATCGGCTTGCGGAGCGCCTCTGTTCATTCTAGCGCAATGTGCCTGTTTCGAGGCACGGCACCGAGCGCCGGAAACCGGGAGGAATGACGCGGATGGACTTTTTCGTCGACACGGCCGAAGTGGCCGAGATCAAGGAACTGGCCAGCCTCGGGCTGCTCGACGGCGTGACGACCAACCCGTCCCTGATCGCCAAGGCCGGCCGCGACTTCAAGACGATCATCGCGGAGATCTGCGAGATCGTGCCGGGACCGGTGTCCGCCGAAGTGGCTGCCACCGATGCGGACGGCATGCTGGCCGAAGGCCGCATCCTCGCGAAGATCGCCAAGAACGTGGCCGTCAAGGTGCCGCTGACATGGGATGGGCTCAAGGCGTGCAAGACGCTTTCGGGCGAAGGTACGATGGTCAACGTGACGCTCTGTTTCTCGGCCAATCAGGCGCTCCTCGCGGCCAAGGCCGGCGCCACGTTCGTATCGCCGTTCATCGGACGGCTCGACGACATCGGGCTCGACGGGATGGACCTCATTCGCGAGATCCGGACGATCTACGACAACTATCCGGCGCTCGGGACCAAGATCCTCGCGGCTTCCATTCGGACGGTCGGGCACGTCCGGGATGCGGCGCTGATCGGCGCCGACGTGGCGACGGTGCCGCCCGCCATCCTGAAGAGCCTCGTCAAGCATCCGCTGACCGACAAGGGCCTCGAAGCCTTCCTCGCCGACTGGAAGAAGACCGGCCAGAAGATCACCTGAGGGGTCCTCCCGCGGTGGAGGCTTGCGCGCGACAGCTCTCGAGTTGCCGCCAGCGGAGCCGTGTGCTCGACTGCGGCAACAATTGCCCGTGCCGGAGGACACACCATGACCAAGAACAGCCGCTGGAAGAACCGCCCCGAAGGCTCGACGTGGGGAGACTACGGTCCGGACGACCAGCTCGGACGGCTCAACGAGATCACGGCGGAGAAGGTCCAGCAGGGCATCGCCGAAGTGAAGACAGGCAAGACCTTCTGCCTGTCGATGCCGCTCGATTATCCCGGCGGCAACGTGCTCAATCCGCGCCGGCATCCGCCGCAACTCAGGCCCACGCTCCGGAACGACAAGCCGAACTGGGGCTATCGCGCGGACTGGGACCACCCGGGCATGACCGACGTCGTCAACGACGACATGGTGCTCCTGCATCTCCAGTATTCGACGCAGTGGGACACGCTCGCGCACGTCGGCGCGGTGTTCGATGCGGATGGGGATGGCGTGCCGGAAGTCGTGTTCTACAACGGCTACCGGCTCGGCCACGAGGTGGTCGGACCGACGGACGCCAAGGACGCGGGCGGCGTTCCCGGCACCATGGTGCCCGCCGTGGGCACCTCGTCCGCGAATGCGCTCGGCGTCGAGAACATGGCGCAGAAGTGCATCCAGGGCCGGGCCGTCATGATCGACCTCGAGGCCCACTTCGGGCGTGCGAAGAAGCCGATCGGCTACGACGACCTGATGAAGGTGATGGCGGCGGACGGCATCAAGGTGCTGCCCGGCGACATGGTCTGTTTCCGGACGGGCTTCGACGAAGTCATCTTCGAGGGCAAGAAGACGCCGACGCACGACTGGCTGCATGGCCAATGCTGCGGCCTCGACGGCACGGACGACCGGCTGCTGCAATGGATCGCCGAGAGCAAGGTCGCCGCGCTGATCGCCGACAACTACGCCGTCGAGCTGTACGATGCGCCGATCAAGCCGGGGCAGTGCGCGATGCTGCCCCTGCACCAGAAGGCGTTGTTCAAGCTCGGTGTGAACCTCGGCGAGATCTGGCGGCTGTCGGAACTCGCGAACTGGCTCAGGGCCAACAACCGGTCGTCGTTCCTGCTGACCGCGCCGCCGCTCAACCTGCCGGGTGCGGTCGGCTCGCCGGCTAATGCCATCGCGACGGTATAGGCCTCAGGACACCGCGCGTGCGGCTACGTTCGGTTCGCTTCGTGCGCGGAGTGCCGCGATCGTGTCGGCCAGGCTCTGGCGCAACGTGATCTTGGGTTTCCAGCCGAGTTCGCGCCGAATGCGGGCGGACGTCGCGTTGAACACGCGGCCGCGGAGCGTGGCCGCCATTTCCGGTGTCATGGTCCGCGGCGCACCTGTCAGCCGGCTGTTCAGCCCCTCCAGGAACGGCAGCATGGGCAGGGTGAAATCCGGTAACGTGAGCTTGGGCCGGGGGATGCTCCGGTCGATGCCATGCATCTCGTTTGCGATCTCGGCGAAGGTCGGGATCGGGTCGTTGACGGCAATGTAGCGGCCCTTCGCCGACGGTCCGAGCGCGAGGACATGGGCGGCCGCCACATCGCGGACGTCGACGTAAGGGTAGGCGCCCGGCGGTGCCGCCAGTTCCATGGCGCCTTTCATGATCGATTCCACGAGATCGACGCTCGGCGTGTTGCGCGCAAAGCCGGGGCCGGCAAATGCACCCGGCAGCACGGTGACGAGATCGAGGCCCAGTTCGCGGGACAATTCCCAGGCGCGTTTCTCGGCCAGCGTCTTGGCGCGAAAATACGGGACGCGCAGATCCTCGGCCCAGTGGCCTTCGTCCACGGCTGTCGCGCCGGGGCGGGTCAACGGCAGGGTGACGACCGAGGACGTCAATACGACGCGGCCGACGCGGGCATCGCGCGCGGCGCGGAGGGCCTTTTCGACGCCATCGACGCTGGCGCCCACGATCTCGGCTTCGCGGCCGGGGGCATGGAGCAGGTAGACGGCGGCGGTGTGGACGACGGCATCCATGCCGTCCATGGCAGCGCGAAGGGCCGG
>JBGSJD010000161.1:0-2212 GCA_041742195.1 Hyphomicrobiaceae bacterium | reverse complement strand
CGGGCCTGCGCGCCCGCCTCCTCACCGGCCAATCCGTCGAGCGCCTGAAGAACTGCCCCGTTCCCTGTATCGTCAGCGACGTCGACGGCCGCTTTCTCGTCGTCCTCCAGCGCCTGCCCGGCGGCCAGCTCCGCATCGGCGACCCCAACTCCCGCTCGCAACGCGCCGAGACGGTGGAGGAACTGGCCGCACGATGGTCGGGCGACATCATCCAGATCACGCGCCGCTGGGGCGGCGCCGGCGCCGAGCCGGCGGATTTCGGCTTCAAATGGTTCCTGCCCTCGCTCTGGCGGTATCGCAAGCCCCTTACGCACGTGCTGATCGCATCGCTGTTCGTCCAGTTATTCGCGCTCGCGACGCCGCTCCTGTTCCAGGTGGTGATCGACAAGGTGCTCGTCCACAAGGGCCTCTCGACGCTCATCGTGATCGTCTCGGGTCTCGTGCTGATCGCCATCTTCGACAGCCTGCTGCAGTTCCTCCGCAGCTATACCCTGACTCACACCGCCAGCCGGATCGACGTCGAACTCGGCAGCCGCCTGTTCGATCACCTGTTGCGCCTGCCCCTCGGCTACTTCGAGACGCGGCCCACCGGCCAGACCGTGGCCCGGGTCCGCGAACTCGAGACGATCCGCGGCTTCCTGACCGGCCAGGGCCTTTCGTCCGTCATCGACCTGCTGTTCATCTTCGTCTTCTTCGCCGTGTTGTTCGCCTACTCGGTGACCCTCACGCTGATCGTCCTCGGCTCGATCCCGCTCTACGTGGCGATCGCCGTGCTGGTCCGCCCCGTTCTGCGCGACAAGATCAACGAGCGCTTCAATACCGGCGCCGCCAGCCAGCAGTTCCTGGTGGAATCGGTCTTCGGCATGCAGACGCTGAAGGCCGCCGCCGTCGAGCCGATCCTGCGCAATCAGTGGGAAGAGCGTCTCGCCGCCTACGTCCGCACCTCGTTCGAGGCGGTCGTCGTCTCGAGCGTGGGCCAGAATGCGATCCAGCTCGTCAGCAAGCTCACTACGGCAGCCGTGCTGTTCTTCGGCGCCGCAGCCGTCGTGCAGAACGAGCTGACGGTCGGCGGCCTGATCGCCTTCAACATGATCATGAACCAGGCGATCCAGCCGATCCTGCGTCTCTCGCAGCTCTGGCAGGATTTCCAGCAAGTCCAGATCTCCGTCTCGCGCCTCGGCGACATCCTGAACGCCCCCGCCGAGAGCCCCCGCAATGGCGTCGCCCATCTGCCGCCCGCGCGCGGCGCCATCCGCGTCAGCGGCCTGACGTTCCGCTACCGCGCAGACGGCTCCGAGGTCCTCCGCGACATCGATCTCGACATTCCGGCCGGCCAGGTCATTGGCATCGTCGGCCCGTCGGGCTCCGGCAAGTCGACGCTGACCAAGCTGATGCAGCGCCTCTACCGACCCGAGCGGGGCCAGATCCTCCTCGACGGCCTCGACATCTCGCAGGTCGACACTGCGTGGCTGCGCCGCCAGATCGGCGTGGTCTTGCAGGAAAGCACGCTCTTCAACCGCTCGATCCACGAGAACATCGCGCTGGCCAATCCCGGCATGCCGCGCGCGCAGGTCATCATGGTCTCGCGCCTCGCCGGCGCCGACGAATTCATCTCGAAGTTGCCCCTCGGCTACGACACCCCGATCGAGGAACGCGGCGCCAACCTCTCGGGCGGCCAGCGCCAGCGGATCGCCATCGCCCGGGCCCTCGCCACGCAGCCCCGCATCCTGATCCTCGACGAGGCGACGAGCGCTCTCGACTACGAAAGCGAGCGCATCATCCAGAACAACATGCGCCACATCGTGCAGGGTCGCACGGTGATCATCATCGCCCACCGCTTGAACGCGGTCCGCCGCTGCAACAGGATCGTCGCCATCGACGGCGGCCGCATCGTCGAGCAGGGGACACACGACGAGTTGGTGGTCCGGCCCAATGGCCTTTACGCGCGCCTCTGGCGGCTCCAGAACGATGCGGGTTGACCGCCGGCCGGCGTTCGAGAGGCGGCGCCAACGCGCTGGGTTGCGAGCTTGGATTGAGCGTCATGGAAGCAGGTAGCATGCTCGACTCGATCGGTCTTCTCTGGCTCTACGCCGCCGTCCTGGCGGCCTGTGCCATCGCGGCTGTGGTCTACCGCGTGAAGTTCCGCCGCCCGTCCGGCGATGCCACTGCCGATCAGATGCGGATCGTCGCCCGGCTGGCGAAGCTTTACAGC
>JBGSJD010000160.1:0-1944 GCA_041742195.1 Hyphomicrobiaceae bacterium | reverse complement strand
GGACGACCTCGCCCCGTGGCGCCTCACCGGCGGCCCAGGCGGCCACCTCAGATGCCGTCCCGCGTCGCACCTCCTCGAACCGCTTGGTCAACTCGCGCGCCATGGAAACAGGCCGGTCGGCGCCCATGATCTCCGCGATGTCAGCCAACGCGGCGGCGGCGCGATTGGGCGCCTCGAACAGGATCAGAGTGGCGGGAATGGTGGAGAGCTCGGCAAGGCGGGCTTTTCGCTGGCCGTCCCGCGACGGCAGGAAGCCCGCAAAGTGAAACCTGTCCGTCGGCAGCCCCGACAACGTCAAGCCGGCGAGAACCGCCGAGGCGCCCGGCAGGGCAGTCACGGAATGGCCGGCCGCAATGGCTTCGCGCACGAGCTTGAAGCCTGGATCGGAGATCAAAGGCGTTCCGGCGTCCGAAATCAGCGCGATGACGCGGCCTGCCGTCATCCCTTCGAGAATGCGAGGGCGCTCGGCATCGGCATTGTGCTCGTGGTAGGGGCGGAGCGGGCGCTCGATGCCGAAGTGCGCCGTCAGATGGCGCGAGTGGCGCGTGTCCTCGCAATAGATGACGTCCGCCCGTGACAGGACGGCAAGAGCCCGCAAGGTGATGTCGCCGAGATTGCCGATCGGTGTCGCCACGAGATAGAGCCCGCCAGACAACGGCTCGGCGAGCCAACGACGCAGCTCCGCCATGACGCGCGGCTCGAGGCGCGACGTCGTTTCGCCGTGGCCGTGCGGCTCCGCGTCGTCCTCGTCCTGACCCTGGTCCCACGGCTTTCGCATGGCGCCGAAATTACACGGCCGGTGGAGGTCTGTCTCGCCGGGTCGATGCCGGATGCGAGATGGCGGCGCGACCGTTCGACCACAGTCCCCACGTTACGTCCCCGAACTGCTGTACGCGGCAGGGTCGAGAGCCTATTGACAGTATCGGGACCTTCGATCGATTCGGGCTAGCCTTTCGATGCACATCACTTCCAGCCGGCGCGACGTCCTCATCGCGCTTAGTCGCGGCCTGACGCTTATCGGCTCGACCGCCATCGTCGGCGGCTGCGCGATCAGTGGGTCGAACATCGAGGCGACATCGGCGCTGCCGGCGGCCACGTCGCCTGCCGAGACCGCAGCGACGAGCGTCGTGAAGGTGGCACTGCTGCTCCCTTCCGGCGCCGGGCCGCAAGTGGCACTCGTCGCAAAAGCGATGCAGCAGGCGGCAGAACTCGCACTCTTCGACCGGACCTCGACGGCGCTTCAGCTCGTGGTTCGCGACGACAAGGGCACGCCGGACGGCGCAGCCGAGGCCGCCCGCGGCGCGCTCAAGGAGGGATGCGAACTCATCCTCGGCCCGCTTCTCAGCTCATCGGTCGCGGCTGTCGCACCGATCGCGCGGGAGGCCGGTGTACCGGTCGTCGCATTCTCGAACGACCCAGCCGTCGGCGGCAACGGGGTCTATCTTCTGAGCTTCTTCGCGGCTGGCGAGGCGGCACGTCTCGCCGAGTTCGCCGCAGCCAGGGGCAAGCGGAACGTGGCTGCCCTCCTGCCCAGCGATTCTCTCGGGCGCGACAGCGAGCCGGCGTTCCGCAAGGCCATCGAGGCGGCCGGCGGGACAGTCGCGGCGCTCGAATGGTATCCTCCCGACCTCAGCGGCATGATGGAGCCGGCGCAGCGGGTCATCGAGGCCATCCGCGCCGCCGAGGCGGCAGGAGCTCCGATCGACGCGCTGTACCTGCCGTCCTCGAGCGACAACGTCGGCCGGATCTCGGCCATGCTCCGGCATCTTGCGCTGGATACGGCGCGCGTGCAGTTGCTGCTTTCGAGCGGCTGGGACACGCCGCAGGCGGTCGCGGACGAGCGGCTCAAGGGCGCGTGGATGGCGCAGCCGGAGCCTTCGGGCTGGCGAGAATTCGGATCCCGGTTCGCCAAGGCCTACAGCACCATGCCGCCGCGGATCGCCT
>JBGSJD010000159.1:0-8776 GCA_041742195.1 Hyphomicrobiaceae bacterium | reverse complement strand
TCGCGGTCGCGGCGGCGGAGAGCCTGGCCAAGGACGGCATCGGCGCGGCCGTCGTCTCGATGCCGAGCTTCGAACTGTTCCGGAAGCAGTCGTCGGCGTATCAGGCCGAAGTGCTCGGCACGGCACCGCGGATCGGCATCGAGGCCGGCGTCGAGCAGGGCTGGCGCGAGTGGCTTCGCCCCGGCGACCGGTTCGTCGGCATGGCCTCGTTCGGTGCCTCGGCCCCCGCGCCCAAGCTGTTCGAGTATTTCGGCATCACGCCGCAGAAGGTTGCAGAGGCAGCAAAGGCCCTCGCGAAGGGCTGACGCCTGGGCGGGTGGTGACTGGCGACAGGGCGGGCGCGATCTGTTATCAGGGGCGCTGACCCGTTGCCCTTGCACAGGCCGCCATCGCCATGACCGCCGTCACGACTGCCCGGCCCGAGGCTCTCGCCTTACCGCCGGCCAAGCCGCTGTTCTCTTACCGTCGCCATTGGGCGCACCGGTTCGGGACCGCCCCGTTCCTGCCCATGACCCGCGCCGAGATGGACGCGCTCGGGTGGGATGCGTGCGACATCATCCTCATCACCGGCGATGCCTACGTCGACCATCCGAGCTTCGGCATGGCCATCGTCGGGCGGCTGCTCGAAGCGCAGGGGTTTCGCGTCGGCATCCTGTCGCAGCCGGACTGGCAGTCGGCCGAGCCGTTCAAGGAACTTGGGCGGCCGGAGCTGTTCTTCGGCGTCACTGGCGGCAACATGGATTCCATGGTCAACCGCTACACGTCCGATCGGAGGCTTCGGCACAACGACGCCTACACGCCGGGCGGCGAAGGCGGAAAGCGTCCCGACCGGTCCGTGATCGTCTATGCCCAGCGATGCCGTGAAGCCTTCAGCGACGCGACGGTCGTGGTCGGTGGCATCGAAGCCTCGCTCCGGCGGATCGCGCACTACGACTACTGGTCGGACAAGGTGCGCCGGTCGATCCTCGTCGACTCGAAGGCGGACGTCCTGATCTACGGCAACGCCGAACGCGCCGTCGTGGAAGTCGCGCACCGTCTCGCCAAGGCGAAGGGCAGCGCCGACGAGGCCGTTGCGGCGCTCGACACCATTCGCGGCCTTGCGCTGATGAAGCGCAGCGTACCCGAGGGCTGGATCGAGTTTCACGCCGACGATGTGACGGATGCCGACGAGGGCGCGCGCATGACGCGTGACGGGCGGACGGTGATCCGCTTGCCGTCGTACGAACAGGTGGCTGCCGATGCCGAGACCTATGCTCGCGCCAGCCGCGTGCTGCATCGGGAATCCAACCCCGGCAACGCGCGCCCGCTCGTGCAGAAGCACGGCGACCGCGAGCTGTGGGTGACGCCGCCGCCGATCCCGCTCACGACCGAGGAGATGGATCGCGTCTACGAGCTGCCCTACGCGCGCGGCCCGCATCCCGTCTATGGCGACGCGAAGATCCCCGCCTGGGAGATGATCCGGTTCTCGGTGACGATCATGCGCGGCTGCTTCGGCGGCTGCACGTTCTGCTCCATCACTGAGCACGAAGGGCGCATCATCCAGAACCGCTCGGAAAGCTCGGTGCTGAAGGAAATCGAGCAGATCCGCGACAAGACACCGGGCTTCACGGGCGTCATCTCCGATATCGGCGGGCCGACGGCCAACATGTACCGGATGGCCTGCAAGGACCCGAAGATCGAGGCGTCGTGCCGGCGGCTGTCGTGCGTCTATCCGGGCATCTGTCCGAACCTCAACACCAGCCACGACGCGCTGATCTCGCTCTATCAGAAGGCACGGGAGCTGCCCGGCATCAAGAAGGTGCACGTCGCGTCGGGCGTGCGCTACGACCTCGCGGTGACGAGCCCGAAGTACGTGAAGGAACTCGTCACGCATCACGTGGGGGGCTATCTCAAGATCGCGCCGGAGCACGTCGAGGACGGGCCGCTCTCGAAGATGATGAAGCCCGGCGTCGGCGCCTACGAGCGGTTCCGGCAGCTGTTCGACGACGCGGCGAAAAAGGCCGGCAAAGAGTACTTCCTCATTCCGTATTTCATCGCCGCGCATCCCGGCACCACCGACGAGGACATGCTGCAGCTCGCGCTGTGGCTGAAGAAGAACAAGTATCGCGCCGACCAGGTGCAGACGTTCCTGCCGTCACCGATGGCGCTGGCGACGGCGATGTATCACTCGGGCAAGAACCCGCTGAAAGCCGTGCGGCGTGGCGGCTCGGAGGAGGTGGAGACGGTGCGGGGCCTGAAGCAGCGGCGGCTGCACAAGGCGTTCCTGCGCTACCACGATCCGGAGAACTGGCCGCTCTTGCGCGAGGCGCTCAAGACCATGGGGCGCGCCGAGCTGATCGGGCCGGGCAAGCACCAGCTCGTGCCCGCACACCAGCCGATCGGCACGGGTGGCGGTGGCGGCGAGGGCAAGCGGACCGGCAAGAAGCACGGCTTCCAGACCTTCACGACCAAGGGCCTGCCGATGGTGAAGCGCAAGCCGGGGGCGAAGGTCGCGCGCCGGGACGGGTGATGCGCGGGACGAGAATCTGTGCTAACTAAGGTGCCGTTGGTAGACGAGTTGGATGGTCACTTCTGGACGATAACGAGGCGCGGTAGGCCATGCCGCTGTTCGAAGTTTCACTGGGAAGTATGCTTGGCCCAATGACCCGCGCCGGAGAGGCAGCGTGGAACTGGTTGCGTGGCCGTAAGGGGCAGCTTACGCCGAGCGATCTTGTTAAGTCGCGGGCCAAGTTGAAGCCGGAATTCTCAGACTATATTGCAACGCTACGGCGCAAGAAACTTCGCTCGGACGTGATCGTCCGCGATGTGGCGAGGCTAGCCGGCTATCCTAAGATCGACGCGGCGAAAAAGGGTATTTCCCCTTGGTTTCGTGTGGGACTAGTGGGTACCTACAGCGAAGGTATTAAGCTCCACTTGGGTTGGCATGAGTTAGTGCCATCTGCCGTTGGGGGCTATCGCCGGAAGGGCTACAAGGGCGAGAGCGAAGACCTTCCAACCATTGACGCTGGCTTGATTGGCTTTGTCCCTTACGAGCAAATCGAGCACGTAGACTGGGAAGGGGATGAGTACTACGGCTTCCCGGTGATATACTGTCACTTCGATGCGAGCCGCCGAACTCCTTATCAGCGGTTGGCGTACTGCGTAAGCAGAACGCTAGAGCACCCCAACGGCGATCGCGAATGGTGGCACGAGATCGCTGACGCAGACGAAGTCCACAAATCTAGCCGCAATGCGGGCATTCACTTCTAGGGGCCGCGAAGGGTACCCGGCGGACGGGCTGAGGTGGCGGGGCTCACCCCTTCAATCGCGCAGGAAGCCCAGGGCGGCGCCGGAGATGTCGGTTTCGAGGCCGCGGAAGAAGTGATCGGCGCCCGTGACGACGGTGAGCGCGGAGGGTGGCGACAAGCGGCTCGCCAGTGCCCGCATGGCGTCGAGCGGGGCGTGGCCATCGCGCTCGCCGCAGACGAGCAACGTGGGTTTCGTGACCGCTTCAAGGAACGCGTGGTCGCGTGACGCGATGGGCGGGGCGACGCCGATCAGCTTCGCGACACGCGGGTCGGCGGCGCCTGCCCGCAAACCAACCCAGGCTCCGAACGAGTAGCCGGCGACGACGACCGTGCCTGCCGAATGGTGCTCGAGGAGCGCCGTGACTGCGGCGGTCACGTCCTCGACTTCGGCGATGCCTTCGCCATGGGTGCCGCCGCTTTCGCCGACGCCACGGAAGTTGAACCGCAGCGTCGTATGCCGCTGTCGCGCCAGCGCGCGGGACAGTTCGGCGACGACGTTGTTGTCCATGTCGCCGCCGTAGAGCGGATGCGGGTGGCAGATGACGACGCCGATGCCGGTCGGGTCGGACGGGGTCTGGACGCGGCCTTCGAGCATGATGCCGCCGGCCGCGAACCTGATCTGCTGCTCCATCGGCGCCTCCTCGCGTCGTCGCTGGAGGTCAGCTTAGGGGTGGAGGCTCCGGCGAGCCAGCCGTTTCGGGGGGCTATAGACCCCGGCTCGCGGCGCTGTCGCGCCTTGGCCGGGGATGGAAGTGGGGGAGGGTGTTGGTTGAGGCGCACCACATTTTTTGCGTCAGATGACCATCAGCCCCACGTTCTGCGTTCCCGGGCGGAGCACGGGCCGGAGGCTCGCGCGAAGACCCGGGATCGCTACCAGTCGGGGGCACTCGTTACACAAGCGACCCCGGCTCGCGGCGCGATGCGCCTTGGCCGGGGACGCAAGTCGAGGGGTGTGAGAGCGACCGAGAGCCGGTTACCGCACGTTGGTGCGGCGGGCCAGTTCGGCTTCCCAGGCGAGGGCCTGCGCGACGATCTTGTCGAGGTCGTCGTGGTGGGGGACCCAGCCGAGCGTGTCGCGGACTTTTGCAGAGGCGGCCACGATAGCGGCGGGATCACCCGGACGGCGCGGCGAGTAGCGGACGTCCATCGATTTGCCGGAGACGCGCTTCACGGCGTCGAGCACTTCGAGCACCGAGTAGCCCTTGGAGTAACCGCAATTGAAGACGTCGGCCTTGCCGGCATTGCGCAAATGGGTGAGGGCCGCGACGTGTGCCCGGGCGAGGTCCTTCACGTGAATGAAATCGCGCACGCAGGTGCCGTCGCGCGTGTCGTAGTCGGTGCCGAAGACTTCCATGTGGGTGCGCTTGCCGAGGGCCGTCTCGCAGGCGACCTTGATCAGATGCGTGGCCTTGGGCGTCGACTGGCCCGAGCGGCCTTCGGGATCGGCGCCGGCGACGTTGAAATAGCGGAGCGCCACATAGCGGAAGTCATGAGCCGCGGCGGTGTCGCGCAGCATGATCTCGGTCATGAGCTTCGACCAGCCGTAGGGATTGATCGGCGCCAGCACGGCCGTTTCCGTCACCGGCAGCTCTTCCGGATTGCCGTAGACGGCGGCGGTGGAGGAAAAGATGAACTGCTTCACGCCATGCGCCACGGCCGCCGCGATGAGGCCGCGCGATTTCACCGTGTTGTTCTCGTAGTACATGAGCGGGTTCGAGACCGACTCCGGCACGACGATGGAGCCGGCGAAGTGGATGATCGCCTCGACGTCCTTCTCCTTCAGGATGCGACCGACCAGCTCGGTGTCGCCGATGTCGCCGACGACCAGCTCGGCGGGCTTGGCGATGGCCCATTCGAAACCGGTCGACAGGTTGTCGAGGACGACGACCTTCTCGCCGGCATCGACCAGCTCCAGCACCATGTGGCTGCCGATGTATCCGGCGCCGCCGGTCACCAGAATGGTCATGCACTCACTCTCCTCACTTCGCGGGCGCTGATCTGCGGACCACGGACGATGTCCATGCCCGAACCAGCCACTCGCGGCAATCAGCCATCGCGCGTCAAGGTTAGGGCTAGCACCGAATAGTTGCGCGAGGCTTGTCGGCGCTCGTGTGCACGTTGCTATTTTTGGCCCTGTTGTCCGTACAAATGTCGCGCTAGGCTCGGATTTGGTGGTGCGGCGCCCCGACCGGGCCTCGAACGCAGTCCGCGCCTGCAACCCTGGAGACATCCCATGCAGCAGAAAGTTCAGCCGACCCGACAGGCCGATTGCACCGATACCGAGTGGCAGGCCCGGGTCGATCTCGCGGCCGCGCACCGCCTCGCCTACATGCACGGCTTCAGCGAGGGTATTTTCAACCATCTGACGCTGCTCGTGCCCGGGCGCAGCGACCGCTACTACCAGATCCCGTTCGGCACGCACTGGTCGGAGGTTTCCGCATCGACCTTCATGGAAGTGGGCTTCGACGGCGAAGTGAAGCGCGGCTCGGGCGACGTGGAGCGGTCGGCCTACGCCATTCACATGCCGATGCACCGGGCGAAGCCGAAGCAGTGTGCTGCCGTCTTCCACACGCACATGCCCTACACCAGCGCGCTGACGCGCCTCGAGGACCCGCGGATCAAGGAGATCGGCCAGACCGAGGTAATCCTGATGAACAAGATCGCCTACGACGAGAACTACGACGGGCCGGCGTGGGACACGTCCGAGGGCGACCGCCTGGCCGGCATTCTCGGCGACAAGTCGATCCTGTTCATGGCCAACCACGGCGTCACGACGGTGGGCGCCACGGTGGCCGAGGCCTACGACCGGCTCTACTACATCGAGCGGGTGGCGCAGGTGCAGATCTTCGCCATGTGGACCGGCCAGCGGCTCAAGCAACTGCCGGAGGGGATCGTCGACAAGACGTCGCGCAACAACGGGCAGGACGCGCACGGCCACGCGCAGATGCCCAAGTACGATCCGCCGCCGGCCGTTCGCCATTTCGAGGCGCTGAAGCGGATCCTCGACCGGAAAGAGCCGGATTACAAGGATTGACGATCAGAGATTGGGTTGCCTCCGGCGCCGGGCGAGCGCTCGGCGTCGGGGGGAACTGGGACGAACCGGCAATTCAGGTGCGGTCGACAGACGGCCGCGCGTCAGTGAGCCTGCCCGCTTTGTCAATCATGTCCGGTCCACAGGCTGCTTCGGCCGTTGCCGGTGCGAACCGGAAGCGCGCAGGTGATCCGGAGCGGGACATCTTGCGGCGAGAGTTTGGACCCCGCGAACGTCAGCTCTTCGACACATGAGCAGGCTTGGGACGCAGCAAGCTGCTCAAGGCCTTGCCAAATGAGCCCGCGCAAGATAGTAAGTAATTACTATCTTCAAGAGGCAGGTCGATGTCACCTCATCTCTCCGCCGAAGACCGTCGCACGAAGACGGTCGAGACCGTGCTCACGCTGGCCGGGCAAGGCAACCCGAGCGAGATCACGACTGCGGCGATCGCCGAGCATATGAACGTCACGCAGGGCGCGCTGTTTCGCCATTTCCCGTCCAAGGCCGCGATCTGGCAGGCGGCGATGGAATGGGTCGCCGAAACGTTGCTCGACCGGATCGACACGGCATCGGGGACCGCCGCCACGCCGGTCCTGGCTCTACGTGCGATGTTTTTCAGTCATGTTGCCTTCGTGATCGAGCATCCCGGTGTGCCGCGCCTGATGTTCGCGGAGCTGCAGCAGGCCGGACAGACACCCGCCCGGCACGTCGCTCACTCGCTGATGCAGCGTTATGCACAACGGGTTTCCGGTCGGCTCGAACAGGCGAAATCGTGCGGCGAGGTTGGCTCCGACACCGACCCGAAGGCCGCGGCCATCCTGTTCATCGGCATGATCCAGGGCCTCGTCATGCAATCGATGATCGCAGGCAATCTGCGGTCCATGGAAGCCAACGCGCCGGGCGTCCTCGCAATCTATCTCCGCGGCCTGGGTGCAGCCCCCGCCCCCCTCGAGCAGTGAGGACGACATGAACACGTCGACATCGCCGACACGAACCGACGGCGCCGGGTCCGCATCGAAGCCGCCCGCCTCCCAGTCAAGCTGGCCGTCCGTGCTCCGGCGGCCTGTCGCGCGGTACGCGCTGCTCGGCGCGCTCGTCGTCGGGTTGGCCTTCGCGGCGGTCACCGTCTTCAACAACCGGCCGATCTCGGTCGAGGTGGCCTCGATCGAGCCGAACGTTCCGATCCGCGTCTTCGGGCTCGGCACGGTCGAGGCGCGTGTCCTCTCCAAGGTCGGCTTCGAGGTGGGTGCGACACTGGTCGAGGTCGCAGTCGATCATGGCGACCGCGTCACCAAGGGGCAGGTGCTGGCGCGGCTGGCGACGGGGGAGCAGGACGCCAAGGTGGCCAAGGCGCGCGCGGCGTTCGCGATCGCTGAAGTCAACATCCTGAAGTCGGCGGCGAACGTCGAGAAGGCACAAGCGGTGCTCGCCCAGCGGATCGCCGCCAACGCCCGCAAGCAATCGCTCGCCGGCCGGGATGTGGTGTCGGAGCAGACGGCCGAAGAGGCCGCGCGCGACGAAGCCGTGGCGAAGGCCGACGTCGCCGTCGCGAAGTCCGAGGTTGAGACGGCCAAGGCGCAGTTGGTCGACGCACGCGCGCAAGTTCAGTTCGAGGAAACCATGCTGCGTCACAGGACGCTGGTTGCGCCATACGACGGCTTGGTCGTTGAGCGGCACAAGGAGCCCGGCACGGTCATCAAGCCCGGTGATCCGATCTTCACGCTCATCGCAAACGACAGCCACTGGGGGCTCGCCTACGTCGACGAGGCGCGGGCGGGCTTCATCAAGGAGGGGCAGAAGGTCGAGGCGCGCCTGCGTTCACGCCCGCTCGATCAATTCACCGGCGAGGTCGTGCGCATCGGGCTCGAGAGCGACCGCGTGAGTGAGGAGCGCCGCGTCTTCATTCGGGGCTCCAACCCGCCATCGCGGCTGCACCTCGGCGAGCAGGCGGAGTTCTGGATCACGGTCGCGACACTCGAGACAGCGCTGCTGGTGCCGGAGGCGGCGGTGCATGGCTACGACGGCCGGCAGGGCAAAGTATGGATCGTCACCGACGGTCGCCTGCGGCAGCAAGAGGTGCAGTTCCGCCATCGCACGGAGGATTCCCGACTGGAGATCGCCACAGGGCTTCCTGATGGCGCCAGGGTCGTGACGTCACTCGTAGCAGGGCTCCGCGACGGCCGGTCGGCTCGAACGTCTACGGCGCCAGCCAAGGCTGCCCGCGCCGCGGAGGCGGCGAAATGAACCTCGCCTATCGCGATATCCGCCACAACCTGTTCCGTTTCCTGCTCACATGCCTCGGCCTCGGCCTTCTGCTTGGCGTCGTGCTGGCGATGATCGGGATCTACAAGGGCCTCGTCGTCGACGCGCTGACGATCGCCCGCTCGCCTGCCGTCGACGTCTGGGTGGTCGAGGCCAACACGCGCGGGCCGTTCGCCGAGGCGTCGCGGATCCCGGG
>JBGSJD010000158.1:0-5416 GCA_041742195.1 Hyphomicrobiaceae bacterium | reverse complement strand
ACACAGATATCACTTCCCTATCAGGCCAGCGACCTCGAGGACCCCCCGCGTTGCAGGGCCACTCAGGCTGCGCACCAACAGGCGATGCGGCCGCTGCCGGGATGCCCCGGTGGCCGACGCCTTGCTCCGCCTACGTACCATGCCGCCTCCCCGACGCTCGTCAACCGAGACTATTTCAACGGATCGTCCGATGATACAGTCGGCCTCGAACGAGGAGCCTTCGGGAGCAATTCCATGAGCACGGCACGCACCATTCTTCTGGTCGACGACGACGAGGAGCTGCGTGACAGCCTCAAGGATCAGCTCCTGCTGCACGACGAATTCGATATCCGCACGGCGGGCACCGCTGCGCTCGGCATCGAAACGGCGAAGAAGGAGCGGCTCGACCTCGTCATCCTAGACGTGGGTCTTCCGGATATGGACGGCCGCGAGGCCTGCAAGATGCTGCGCAAGTCGGGTTTCAAGAGCCCGATCATCATGCTGACGGGCAACGTGACCGATTCGGACGTGGTGCTGGGGCTCGATGCCGGCGCCAACGACTATGTCACGAAACCGTTCAAGTTCGCCGTCCTGCTGGCGCGCATTCGCGCGCAACTCCGGCAGCACGAGCAGAGCGAGGACGCGGTCTTCACCATCGGGCCCTACACCTTCAAGCCGGCCTCGAAGATGCTGCTCGACGAAAAGGGCTCGAAGATCCGTCTGACCGAGAAGGAGACCTCGATCCTCAAGTTCCTCTATCGATCGGGGGAGAAGGTCGTCACCCGCGACGTGCTGCTGCACGAGGTCTGGGGCTACAATGCCGGCGTCACGACGCATACGCTCGAGACGCACATCTACCGGCTGCGCCAGAAGATCGAGAAAGACCCCTCCAATGCCGAGCTGCTGATCACGGAGATGGGCGGCTACAAGCTCGTTCCCTGATCCCGAGCGGCGTGGGACAGCGCGGCGGCGCGCACGATCAGCCGCCAGTGTGTCCCGCCAGCGATTGCCCTCGTGCACCAGAATCGGTGAGTAGTCGGTCCTGCGTGGATGTTCCGTCGTTCGAGACGGGTCGTGCGTCATGGTCCACGCGATCAGCGGAAACGCCGCCTGAGATCGCCTGCCTCCTGTCCGGGTGGGCGGGGCACGGGAGCTGCGTCGACGCGGACTGCGAGAGGGTTGATGGCGCTCGATCTCATTACACAGCGACTGGCAGCCCTGGATGCCTTCCGCGGGCTCACGCCCGAGCAGCTCACGCAGATCGCCGGGCTCACCGATCGCCTGATCTTTCGTGACGGCCAGAAGCTGATCGAGGCAGGGGTCGAGGGCGATGGGGCCATTCTCATGGTCGCGGGTGCTGCGACGGTCGAGGCCGACTCCGAGCGCGGCACAGATCGCCGCGCGCTCGGGGCTGGAACACTTTTCGGCGAACTCGCGATGCTCAGCGAACACGTGTTCGCCGTGACGGCCGTCGCCGACGGGGACGTGAAGGCCGTCAAGATTCCACGCGAAGCCATGCTCGACCTGCTCGGTGCCGAACCGGCGATCGCCGCCCACTTCCGGCAGCGCCTCGCGTCCCGACTGATGCGGGTGGCGCTGGAGTTGAAGGTGATCGACGAACGGCTGGCCGCGGTTGCGGCCCACTTCGAGCCTTCGGCCACGCAGGATCAGGATCTCGCCAAGGCTGGCTAGGATTCGGTCGCTGTCGCGCCGCTTCCCAGCCTCACACTCGAGGTCACTCAGGCCTGTGGCTGCGCGCCGGCCATGGCCGCGCGCTTGCGCATGTAGAGCGTCGCGAAATCAACCGGATCGAGCATCAACGGCGGCATGATGCCCCCGTCGCGGGTCGTGTCGGCCACGATGCGGCGCAGAAACGCAAACAGCAGCGACGGGCACTGGATGTGCAGGATGGCGTCCAGCATCTCCGGCGGCGCGTTCTCGATGCGGAAGATGCCGCAGTAATCGATCTCCATCTCGAAGATCACGCCGATCGACGGTGCGTTCGCCTTGGCCGTGAACGACAAGGTCGTCTCGAAGACGTCCGGCGCGACCTGTTCGGGGCTGACGTTCATTTCAAGCTCGAGATTGGGGTTCTCGGCCTGGGACGTCATGAGCTTGCGGATGTTCGGGCTTTCGAACGACAAGTCGCGCACGTACTGCCCGAGGACCCGGATGCCGACCTGGAGCTGAGCCGCCTCCGCGCCCCCGCCCTGGGCCGCACTGCCATTCGTATTCGTGGGCTCGGTCATGTCGTCTGGCTCCTGATGTCCCCGGCGGTCCGAAACTCAGGGGTCGCTATCATGAGCCTCGGCGACGCAGCAAGGCGATTCGCCGACTGCTCCCCGACTTCAAGGTGCTAGCGGAGACGACAGCCCTCGGCGGGCGGCGCAGCGCAGACATTCATTGAGCGCATACCTCGTATGCACTTCGATAACCGTGACCACTGTATCCTTGATCATCGTAACTGGGGATACTATCTTCACGCTATGTCAATCGAGGTAAATTCCGGGTTAACGACCCAACCTTCAGGTGATGGATCGGATGCGAGCATGCCGGATACGGATCTCAACTTCGGCTGGCTGACAACGGATGTCGCACGGTTGATGCGCACGGTGTTCGACCGCCGCGTCAAGGCGCTCGGGCTTACGCGGCCGCAATGGCTGGCGATCGTTCGGCTGAAGCGCCGGCCCGGCGCCAGCCAGTCGGAACTCGCGGACATGATGGAGATCGAGCGGGCGCCTGCGGGCAAGATCGTCGACAGGCTGCAGGAGCGCGGCTGGGTCGAGCGGCGGCCCGACCCTGGCGACCGGCGAATCAACCGCATCTTCCTCACGGATCTCGGCGAGCGTGTTCACGCCGCCATCTGGCCCATCGCCCAGTCCACCGTCGCGGACGCACTCGGTCATCTGTCCGAGGCCGAGGTGAACCGCCTCAATCTTCTCCTCGCCCGCGTGAAGTCGCGCCTTGTCGAAATGGCCGACAACGACAGCATCGTGGAGATCGCTCTTCTCGACCATTTCGACGAGCCCGTCGCCATGGAAGACGCCCGATCGGCCTGAGGCGCGCCGCGCCGGCTGGCCCAACCGGGCCGGTGCGGACGGCGCGGCGAACTCCAGCTCCGTACCATCGACATTTCTCACACACACTTAGACACGACGAACCCGAGTCAGAACAATGCGCCTCCTCAGACCCATTCTCCTCATCGCCGTTCCCGTCGCGGCTGTCGCCGGCGCCCTCCTTTGGTATCTTTGGGGCGGGCGGTACATCTCAACGGAGAACGCCTACGTGAAGGCCGACATCGTGCATGTGGCCGCGGAAGTCTCCGGCCGCGTGATCGAGGTCGGGATCAAGGATCACGCCCACGTCAAGCCGGGCGATCTGCTCATCAAGATCGATCCCGAGCCCTACAAGCTGGCCCTCGACCGGGCCGAGGCCGAGCTCGACCAGACGCGGGCACGCGTCGAGGCGCTCCGCGCCGAGTATCGCGAAAGCCTCGCCGAGCAGAAAGAAGCCGAAGATCGCGTCCAGTTCTTCGATGCACAGCGGGACCGCCAGAAGCGGCTCGCGGAGAAGGGTGTCGGCAAGGCGTTCCAGTTCGAGGAAGCGGACGCCAACGCAGATGCCTCGCGGGCCCGTGTCACCGCTTCGCGCCAGAAGATGCAGCGGGTTCTGGCCCAGCTCGGCGGAGACCCGAACATCGCGACGGCCGACCATCCGCTCGTTCGAGAGAAGGTGGCCGCGCGCAATCGCGCCAAGCTCGATCTCGACCGCACCGTCGTAACGGCGCCGCTGGGCGGCCTCGCCGTCAACGTCAAGCTGCTGCCCGGCGAGCACGTGCGCGCCGCAACACCGCTGTTTGCGCTCGTGAGCGATTCCGAGGCGTGGGTCGAAGCGAACTTCAAGGAAACCGAGCTCACGTTCGTCCGGCCCGGACAGACGGCGACGGTCGTGCTCGACATTTACCCGGATGTCGTCTGGACGGCAGAAGTCCAGAGCATCAGCCCGGCCACCGGCGCCGAGTTCGCGTTGTTGCCGCCGCAGAATGCGTCCGGCAACTGGGTCAAGGTCGTGCAGCGGCTGCCGGTGCGGCTCAAGCTGAAGCCGGCCAGCACGTCCGAGCCCGTTCCGCTGAGGGCCGGCATGACCGCCTCGGTGACCGTCGACACGCAGCGCGAGCGCCGCATCAGCTCGCTGTTTGGCGGACGCAGCGTCGCTGCGACGGTCAAGCCCTAACCGATCGGTACGTACATTCCAGCCCAACCGCGAGGCGGCGTTGCAACAGCAGCGCCGCCTTTGTCGTCGCGGACCGCAGGCTCGGTCACACGTTATCCCCGGCTCCACAAATTTTTGTGTCGGCCCGACGGAATTCAGGATCAGCTACGTTATAGTGAGGCGCCGGGAAGCACTCACGTACGCGAAAGGATCAACCACGATGCGTCAACTGTTCCGCATGCTCGCGCTGGCTCTCATGCTGGTCGTCGGGTTCTCGTTCACGAACGCCGAAGCTGCACCCGCTGGTGCAGGCCTCACGCCGTTGAAGGCTGCCACACAGGCTCCGTCGGCCGTCGAGAAGACCTACTGGGTGCGTCGCTGCCATCGCACGCGCTATGGCGTGCGCTGCCACCGCGTGTGGGTCAAGCCGTACCGCCCGCACCGCCACTATCGTCCGTATCGCCGCTACCGTCGCTGGTAGTCGACGTCCGACGGACAGTCGAACGGGAAGGGCTGCCTCACGGCAGCCCTTTCTTTTTTGCAGCACGCCCGCAGGCGGCCAGATCCTGATCGCGGCGAGCGAGGGAGGAAGCAGCCCGCTAGACGCGGACGAGCTTGCCCGGGTTCATGATGTTCGCGGGATCGAGCGCCAGCTTGATGCGGTTCATCAGGTCGATCTCGACCGGCGACTTGTAGCGCAGGTTCTCCTCGAGCCGGACAATACCAATGCCGTGCTCGGCACTGATCGAACCGCCGAGATCGACGACGATGTCGTGCACGATCTTGTTCACGGCCTCACGCTCAGCGGCGAACTGCTCGTAGGTCCAATCGGCCGGACGGACGGGATTGTAGTGCAGGTTGCCGTCGCCGACGTGGCCGAAGCAGCAGAAGCGTGCCGTCGGATAGGCGCGGCGCATGGCCTCGTCCGCGCGCCGGATGAACTCCGTGATGCGCGATAGCGGCACCGACACGTCATGGGGAATGGCGCCGCCCGCCGCCTGGACGCCGAACGGGAGGTCCTCGCGCATCTTCCAGAGGCGCCGCGCCTGCTCTCCCGAACTCGCGAGGACGGCGTCCTGGACGAGTTCCTTTTCGACGGCGATCTCGAGGACGTGGGCGACCGCCTCGGCCAGCGAACCGGGCGCGCCCTGGCCCGAGACTTCCGTCAGGACGTACCAGGGGTGCTCGGCGGCGAGCGGATCGGTCGAGCCTGGCACGCCCGCGA
>JBGSJD010000157.1:0-10059 GCA_041742195.1 Hyphomicrobiaceae bacterium | reverse complement strand
CGCGGAGGCCGACCGGCCGGCGTTGATCGTGCATGCCCGGGACGATGCCGAAGTGCCGTTCGAGGACGGCGCACGGATCGCGGCGACGTGCAGCCGTGCCGAATTGATGGCGGTCGACGGGCTGGGGCACCGGGCCATTCTCTATGCGCCACCGGTCGCCCGGGCGGCACACGGTTTTGCGACGCGGGTCCTGGCCGAGAGGGGGTAACGCGCGGATGATCGTCGCACGGTGGCAGCGCGCCGGGCACTCAGTAGGTCAACGCAGCCTTGATGGCGGTGAGTTCCTGACGCGGATCGGCGTATTCCTCGTAGAAGTGGCCGGAGCGGCCATACCAGTACCGGCTGTTCGGCTCGTCCGGCTCCATCTTGTGGAGACACGCGTGCAGCCAGCAACCGGTCGCGTCATCCTCGTGGCGCTGGGCGAGCGCGTGGGCCTCGTCCCACCGGCCGGCAAGGGCCGCTTCGACGGCTGCGATCAACTCCGGGCGGACCGCCATTCTTCCCATCCCTTGCGACGGAGGACACAGGCGGGGCATTGCCCGCAGCCGCGACCCCATGGATGACGCTGGTGCATCTCGCCTTCGTAGCACGTGACGGTCTCGGCGACGATCAGGTCGGTGAGTGCGGTGCCGCCGAGCAAGTCGGCCAAGCGCCAAGTGTCGGCCTTCGTCAGCCACATCAAGGGTGTCTCTATACCGACGGGGCGATCGAGGCCGAGGCTCAGGGCCTCGGCCATAGCCGTCATGGTGGCCTGGCGGCAGTCGGGATAGCCCGAGTAGTCCGTCTCGCACATGCCGCCGACGAGCGTCCGAAGTCCGCGACGCCAGCCCAAGGCAGCGGCGTATGTCAGGAACAGCAGGTTCCGGCCCGGAACGAACGTATTGGGAAGACCGCCTTCGGCCATCTCGAACGCCATGTCGCGCGTGAGGCTCGTCTCGCTGATTGCGGCGAGTGTCGGCAACGGGAGGACGTGGTCGGCGCCGAGCCGCTGGCCCCATTCCGGATTGATGAGCGCTAGGGCCTCCCGAATGACGGGGCGCTGATCCAGCTCGACCCTGTGCCGCTGGCCGTAATCGAAGCCGATGGTCTCGACCGCGGCGAAGCGGTCGAGAGCCCAGGCGAGGCAGACGGTCGAATCCTGTCCGCCCGAGAACAGCACGAGTGCACTTTCCCCGGAGGCCGGGAGGGTCCCGTCTTCGCTTCGAACCTCCCGGTCAGGCACCGCTCACTCCCGTTCTGATCCCGGATGCCTCAGCGCCGGGCGCGGCCCTTGCCCGTCACGCCGCTCTCGACGTCGGGCAGCACGCCATCGGCGTCCGGACCTTCCTCGGCGGCGGTCGCCTCATCGCCCTCGGGATGTGCCAGCAGCTTCTCGGTGACGATCCCGGCGTTGGCACGAATGGCCGCCTCGATTTCGTCCGCGAGCTTCGGGTGGGCCTTCAGGAAGGTCTTCACATTCTCGCGGCCCTGGCCGATCCTTTCGCCCTTGTAGGAGAACCACGCACCCGACTTCTCCACGATGCCCGCCTTGACGCCGAGATCGACCAACTCGCCGGTCTTGGAGATGCCTTCGCCATACATGATGTCGAATTCGACCTGCTTGAACGGCGGGGCCACCTTGTTCTTGACGACCTTGACGCGGGTCTGACTGCCGACCACGTCCTCCTGGGCCTTGATCTGGCCGATGCGGCGAATGTCGAGACGCACGGAGGCGTAGAATTTCAGGGCATTGCCGCCGGTCGTCGTCTCGGGATTGCCGAACATGACGCCGATCTTCATGCGGATCTGGTTGATGAAGACCACCATGGTCTTGGACTTCGAGATCGAGGCTGTCAGCTTGCGGAGGGCCTGACTCATCAGACGGGCCTGCAGGCCGGGCAGGGAATCGCCCATCTCACCGTCGAGTTCGGCTTTCGGGGTAAGAGCCGCCACCGAGTCGACGACAAGCACGTCGACAGCGCCGGAGCGCACGAGCGTATCCGCGATCTCAAGCGCCTGCTCACCCGTATCCGGCTGAGAAATCAAGAGTTCGTCGACCTTTACGCCGAGCTTGCGGGCGTAGACCGGATCGAGGGCATGCTCGGCGTCGACGAAGGCGCAGATGCCGCCCTTCTTCTGGGCCTCGGCGATCAGCTGCAACGTCAGCGTGGTCTTGCCGGACGATTCCGGACCGTAGATCTCGACCACACGGCCCTTGGGCAGGCCGCCGATCCCGAGCGCGATATCGAGGCCGAGCGAGCCGGTTGAAATGGCTTCTACGTCGATCGTCTTGTCGTTCTGGCCGAGCTTCATGATGGAGCCCTTGCCGAACTGCTTCTCGATATGCGCAAGCGCGGCTTCGAGCGCCTTCGACTTGTCCATCTTGTCCCCCTCGACCAGTCTCAGATCCGGTGTCGCCATTTTCGCCCCTCACTTATTCCATGCTCAGGATGTGCGTGCAATTCGCGCTAAATGTACGCCATATGTTCTCTTTAAGCAATCTTTATGTTCTAATTTGTTCTCATTTGTGGGATGGAACGTGAGGAGGCGATTCGGGCGGTGAAAGGGGCCGCGTAGCCGGCGGGGCACCATCATTGTGGCTGGCCGCTCAGGGGGCTGCGGCGGTGGCGAAGGTCAGCGGCAATTCGGTGGTGTTCTTGATTTCCTCCATCGCGAAGGCGCTCGAGACCTTTGCGATATCGATACGGGAAATCAAGCGCTTATAGAATTGATCGTAGGCGGCGATATCCGGCACGACGACGCGCATCAGATAGTCGACGTCGCCGGACATTCGGTAGAAGCCGACCACTTCGGGCATGTCGGCGACGGCGGCGTGAAAGCGTTCGAGCCAGGCGATGCTGTGCTGGTCCGTCTTGATCGAGACGAAGACAGTGACGCCGGCGTTAACTTTGGCCGGGTCGAGGACGGCGACCCGGCGCTTGATGACGCCTGCCTCCTCGAGCTTCTGGATGCGCCGCCAGCAGGGCGTCGTGGAGAGGCCGATCGCCTTGCCCACCTCCGCGACCGGGAGTGTCGCATCCCGCTGGAGCAGGGCGAGAATCTTGAGGTCCATGGCGTCGAACATGTCGTGCCCTCGGTGCGGCCCTGGCGCTTGATGGCCAAGCTTGGAATAAAATGCCCGACGTTGGTAGCATCTGGACTTTTACGAGGCAAATTATTCCATTTTTGTCCGACGATGCAACCGGCAGGCCCTCACAGGTTCAGGAGGATGATGACGCCGATCACGATCATGAGGATGCCGAGGCCTTCGCGGTTGGCGAAGCCTTCCTTGAACAGGGTGCGCGAGACCATGCCAGCGAAGAAGATCTCGACGAGCGCCAAGGTCCGCACCTTGGAAGCCGGCGCCAGGGCGAAGGCGAGGAACCACATCTGCGAGGCGAATGCGCCCATGAAGCCGGCGATGAGGGACGGGCGCCAGGCGGCGAAGATCGCGGACAGCGTCTTGCGGTCGAAGAGCGCCAGATAGACGGTCAGGAACGTGACCTGCATCACGAGGCCGGTGACCAGCGTCGCAGTGGCGCGGACGACGAAATTGGTATGATCGATGGCGATCACGCCGCCGCGATAGCCGACCGCCGACGCGCCGAACATGGCGCCGGCCGCGAGGCCGAGAAGGATCGGGCGCATGCCGAGGCTCTCGATGGCGCCGGCCTTCGGCCACGACATGATGAGCACGCCGAGGGTGGCGATCAGGATCGCGGCCGCCAGACCGGGTGTCAGCTTGTCACCGAGGAAGACCAGGCCGAACAGCGCCACGTGGACAGGTTCGATCTTGTTCAACGCCGTGATCAGCACGAACGATTTCTCGCGCATGGCGGCAAGCAGCATGGCGGTGCCGGCGATCTGGGTGGCGGCGCCGACGAAGGTCCACAGCAGCATGCGTTGCGACAGGGCGGGAAACGACGCCCCGGTCGCCGAGAGGACAATCACAAGAAAGATGCAGGCGAACGGCAGGCCGAACAGAAAGCGCACATGCGTCGCCCCGATGGTGCCGATCCGAACCGTCAGGTCTTTCTGCATGGCGTTGCGCAGCGTCTGACCGCCGGCCGCCAGTATCGTGAAGACCGCCCACAACCATCCCGACACGTTTCTCGTCTCCCCCTAGTCCCAGTACATTGAGGTTGAGCCTAGTCCCCGCTCGGGATGCCGTCATCGGAGAATTTCCGGAGCGGGAGTGGCGTGGGGCGCGGCATGTGGATGTGGCGCGAAAAGCGCAGCGCTGCCGGCGCGAATCTGGCTAACTGGTTCATGTCGTCGTTGGCGCGCGTGGTTGTGCCGTGAGAAATCCGGGGCCCGCATGTCGAACAGACCACCTTCCACTCTCGACGCCGTGCCCAGTGGGCCCATCGACCTCGGGGCTCCCGCAGCCACTGATGTCGAGTGGGCCGCCGATACGGGGCTCCTCGATTTCGATGCAGACGATGCCGATCCGATCGAGAGAGTGCGAGATCGGCTGGGTCTCGGCGACGGCGTCGCGGACATAACGATCGCCGCCAGCCTCGCCCAGATCGCCGGCAAGATCGATGCGAGGAGCCGCTGGCTCGCGGCCTTCGGCTCTCCCCTCGGGAAGGTGCTCGCGAGCCGGGGCGGCGATCTCAATGCGGCGCTCGATGTGCTGTTGGCGCACGCGCCACGACAACAGAGTTGAGTCTGAGGTCTTTCGATATGCGGCTCGCCGGCCGCGCCAAACGCAATTCGAGGTTCGTGGACTCCCCTATGAGCGGTTTCAATCCTGATCTTCCACCCGGCATCGCGCTCGTCGCCGACCACCTTGATGCGGTGCTCGCGATCGGGGAGGATCTTCTCGCCGAGCGCTTGCCGCCCCGCGCCGATCTCGACGAACTGGATGCCGACGGGGCGCCCTATGCGCTCGATCAGTTCGTGCGGCAGTTGCGTCAGCGGGAAGCGACGTTGCTGCTGCGGCTGCTGCAATGCCGGCGACTGTTGGCCGATATCGGCGCCGGCGGGCGCACATTGAAGAGCGCGGCGACGCTCTTCCGGGCGCAGACCGATGCCCTCAGCGAGTTGATTGCCAAGGCGACACGGGAGGAGGCGCGCGCGATCCCCGCGCCGGTGGATAGTCTTTCATACCTTCGTTCGCGGAGCGTGATCGCGCCCGAGGCTGCCCAGTTGTCGCCGTTCGAGGCGGCGGGGGTAACTGAAGCGTTCCGGGTCGGCGGTGTAGCACCGCTTGGCGCCATCATGGATATGGTCGCGGCGCTGCTCGACCTGATGGATTCGCACTTCGACCTTTACGGGGACGACGACGACCTCGGCGGAGAGATCGTCCACGCCCAGCCGCTGCCGTCACGGGCGATCGATGTGGCAATAGCCGGTCCGGGCGAGGCAGCGGAGGCCGTCGACATCGTGAGCGAGAGCCGACCGATTTCGGTGTCCGAAGCCATCATCGTCGACGATGGCGGGGCTGCGGCCCTGGACGGCACGCCCGTCTCGGGACCGGCTCTCTGAACCGTCGTCAGATCCGGATCGCGAGGCGACCGGTCCGTCGTGACGCGGGGCGGCAGCGGCTAATGGCGGTTTGCATTTTGGCGCGCCACACGGCACTCTGGCAGCCACTTCAGGTGCCGGAGGCCGGTACCAGTCACGTGGCGGGCTTCAAGGAGACCGACGATTTTCGCCTGGCGACGATCCTGCTCAAGACGTGACGTGTCATGAGTGGCCGCCAAGCCCAGGCAGCTGCCGGCCATGCGGCGGCTCACGGTGGGCGAGAGCATGCCGCCACCGAGATCACACGCGACGAACGTCTGGTTCTCTTCACGACGGCGGCGCGACGCGTTGCCGACGGCTCAGGCTGGATCATCCCCGTACACGGTCGCATCTTCCGGCCCCCGGACAGCCGGACCGCCAAGGCGGCCCTGGCCATCGCGCTCAAGACAGGGTTCGGGGTTTCCCCCGATGCCTTGAACCGGCCGACCTTCGATACGCGATGCGCGCTCATGCTGGCCGACAGTTGTGCCGGGCGGAGGGTCGTCGTGACCGTGGCCGGGGCCGATCACATGCTGCATGCGTCGGACCGCAACGGTCAGTTCCGCGGCGTCTGTGTGGTTCCGGACAGTGCCATTGCGACCGCATCGACCGGGCGCCTCATCATTACGGCGCGATTGCCACCGCGCGATTCGCGCTTGATCGTCGGCACGGCCTTGCTCGTCGAGCCGAGCGGGCTGTCGGTGATCTCCGATATCGACGACACGGTCAAAGTCACGCACGTGGCGAGCCGGCGGCGGATGATGGCGCAGACGTTTCTGGAGCCGTTCGAACCGGTTCCGGGCATGGCGCGCGTCTATGGGCGCTGGGCCGACCAAGGGGCGGCGTTCCACTTCATCTCGTCGAGTCCGTGGTCGCTCTATGAGCCGCTCGATGCGTTCCTGGCCGACGCGGGGTTTCCCGAAGCGACCAAAGCCTTGAAGAATGTGGCCCTGAAAGACAGGTCCATCCGCAATTTTCTTGCCAAGGCGACAAAGACCAAGCCGCCGGCGATCGATGCAATCCTCAAGGATTTTCCGGCGCGGCAGTTCGTACTGATCGGCGACAGCGTGGAAAAAGACGCCGAGATCTATGTCGATGTGGCTCGGCGACATCCGGGACGGATCGCGAAGATCATGATCCGCGACTGTGGGGGGCGAGGCAAGAACCGCGAGCGGATGGAGCGGGCGCTCGCTTCACTCGAGGCGGTGCCGTCGATGATCTTTCACACGGCCGACGAACTGCCGGCGAGCCTCACATGACGCCGAGCGGTGCGCTGCGGTGGGCTTTCGGGCGGCGTCAACCCTCGACCAGTCGCAGTGCTTTCTTCTCGAGGACCTCGAGGACGCGTTTCAGCTCGTGGCCCCGCTTCAGGATGTGGCCGGTGGCGGAAATGACGCTATAGGCGCCCTGCTTGCGGGCGTTCCTGGGGTTCTTCTCGATGCGGTAGATCGGCCACTCGCTGGCGCGGCGGTAGACAGAGAACACGGCCGTCTCACGCCCGAAGTCCATCGCGTAGTCGCGCCATTCGCCCGCCGCCACCTTGCGCCCGTAGAGTGCGAGGATGTCGCTCAGTTCGCGGCGATCGAAGACCGTGGTCGACGGGTCACGGCGCTGGCCGGATCCCTGCTGGGCGGGGGACGGATTGTTCGCCGCCCTCGGGCGAAAGATTATCGGTTCGCTGTCGCTCACGCGCGCCTCCCTCCGGTTCTCCATGACACTCAGATTACGCTTCGCCCGGGCGTGCGCAACCGGGCATCGGACGCAGTCGACGATCGAGCCGGACCGGTGGGCTGTCCGTCAGGGATGAACGGATTGTAATAATCGGATATAAAATTCACGAAAGCGCCATCATCCGATCAAGTGCGAGCCGTATTCCGGGGTATACTGATCCTTGCAAGACGGCTCGATCCTGACCCCGTCTCGGAGCTCAGCCCCCCAGCCCCCTCCGAGGCTCTCTCCCAGGATCGAGCCATTTTTTTTGCCTGCAGGACAAGCTTCCCCGCGGCATGGGCGCGACGATCATCTGCATAAATCGTGATTTGGCCGCATTGCCGTCGACGGCGCGCCGCAAAGCGATTCGACAACCGGATCGTTGCCTCCGGGCCCGGTCCTCGATGGAAGGCCCTGGAACTCTCAGCCCCCCAGCCCCCCGGGGCTCACCGCGCGGGCCAGGTCCTGGAGGCAACATCAGCGCGCTTTCGAGCCGCAGGCATGGCCCGCTTCGCGGCCGATCCAGGATGGCCCATGCGTGGCCTCATGGCCACGCCCGATCATAACCTCTTGATAGCGGTGGCCCCTCGATCCTATGTGACGGCCGGTTCCAGACAACACCGGAGACGTCCGTCATGCCCAATGACACGGCCACGCCGGCTTCCCAGCATTCGTTCCAGGCCGAGGTCTCGCGCCTTCTGCACCTGATGGTGCACTCGGTCTACACCGAGAAGGACATCTTCCTTCGGGAGCTCATTTCCAACGCGTCCGACGCCTGCGACAAGCTCAGGTACGAGGCGATCGCGGCACCCGATCTCATGGGCGAAGATGCGCACCTCGCGATCCGCATCGGCGTCGACAAGGAGAGACGGACGCTGACCGTCGCCGACAATGGCATCGGCATGAGCGAGGCGGAGCTGATCGACAATCTCGGCACCATCGCGCGCTCGGGGACGCGGCAGTTCCTTGACCGTCTCGCGTCCGATCCGGCGGGGGGCAGCGGGCTCATCGGCCAGTTCGGCGTCGGTTTCTATTCGGGCTTCATGGTCGCCGACCGAATCGACGTCACGAGCCGCCGGGCCGGACAGGACGCGGCGTTCCACTGGTCGTCGGATGGGGCCAATGGGTTCGAGGTGCGACCCGCCACCGCCGATGAGGCCGCCGGCCTCGGACGCGGGACGCGCGTGACCTTGCAGCTCAAGTCGGACGCCGATGCCTATCTCGACGCCTGGGATATCGAGCGGATCGTCAAGACCTACTCGGACCACATCCTGTTTCCCGTCGAGATGGCCGGTGAAGACGGGCAGCCGCGTCAGCTCAATGCGGCGAGTGCGCTGTGGCAACGCTCCAAATCCGAAGTGACGCCGGAGGTCTATGCCGAAGCCTACCGGGGGCTCGCGCATCAGGGCGGCGAGCCGGCGCTGACGATCCACTACAAGGCCGAGGGACGGCAATCCTACGCCGTGCTGCTGTTCGTGCCCGGCGAGCGTCCGTTCGATCTCTTCGATGCCGAGCGGAAGGGGCGGGTGAAGCTCTACGTGCGGCGCGTCTACATCACGGACGAGGCCGAGCTGCTGCCGAGCTATCTGCGGTTCGTGCGCGGCGTCGTCGACAGCGAGGACGTGCCGCTCAACATCAGCCGGGAGATGCTGCAGAACAATCCCCAGGTGGCGCAGATCCGGAAGGCGCTCACGGGTCGCACGGTCGGCGAACTGGAGACACTCGCGGAGAAGGATGCCGAGCGGTTCGGCCAGATCTGGGAGACGTTCGGGGCCGTCATCAAGGAAGGGCTCTACGAGGATTTCGAGCGGCGCGACCAACTCCTGAAGCTGGCGCGGTTCCGCTCGACGAAGGGCGACGGCTGGCGATCGCTCGCCGAGTACGTGGCCGACATGAAGCCCGGGCAGACGGACATCTTCTATCTCGCCGGCGACAACCTCGACCGGCTGAAGGCCAGCCCGCAGCTCGAGGCGGCGCTGGCGCGGGGCGTCGAGGTGCTGCTGCTCGCGGACCCCGCGGACAGCTTCTGGACGACGCGGGGCGCCAAGTTCGACGGCAAGGCGCTCAAGTCGCTGACGCAGGGGGAGACGGACCTGTCGTCGATCCCGTATCTCGACGGGCAGGCGCCGAGCGAGGAGACACCGGAAGCGGGCGCGCTGATCGCAGCTCTCAAGGCGGGGCTCGGGGAGGCCGTCAGCGACGTCAAGGCGTCGAAGCGGCTCGTCAATTCACCGGTCTGTCTCGTGGCGCCCGGCGCCGGGCCGGACCTCGCGCTCGAGCGGCTCTTGAAGCACCGCGAGCAGGGTATCGGCCTGAAACCCGTGCTGGAGGTGAACACCGGGCATCCGTTGCTCAAGGCGATCGCGGGGAAGGTCGCTTCCGGCAGCGCTGACGAGGTCGCGGATCTCGCCGCCATGCTGCTCGATCAGGCGCGCATCCTCGATGGCGAGCCGCCGCTCGAGCCGCACAAGTTCGCGGAGCGGCTGAGCCGCTATCTCACGGCAGGGCTGACGGGGGCATGACGGCGGCGCGAGGCGCCAGACCTCACCAGCGGGCCCAGTATTGCTGGCGCTGACGGAGCCGTCGGGACGTGTCCGTGCGCCGGCGGGGCGGCTCGATATAGCCCGAAAGGGCGAGTTGCTCGGCCTTCTGCTTGGCGACGAACTTGGCGATGTTGCGCTTCGCCTGCTCCTCGCCCTGCGTCTGGACCACGATGTCGGTGCCGGGGCCTGTCTCGATGCTCTGGCCGAGGTCCGAGATGATCAGGGTCGAGCCGGGCTGCAGAATGGGCCTGACGCGGGCGAGCACGGCGTCGGGGATCTCGATGCGGTCCAGGGCGCGACGGGCGGTCAGCAGCGGATC
>JBGSJD010000156.1:0-9780 GCA_041742195.1 Hyphomicrobiaceae bacterium | reverse complement strand
ACTCGCGGGTGCCGACGCCGTGCACCTGAGGGCCGAACGCGACCGAGGCCTCGGCGGTCAGGCGCGGGTTGAGCGAGGCGTAGCTATCCTGGAACACCATCTGCACCTGCCGACGGAACTCCTTCAGCGGCAGCTCCGACGATCCGACGAGGCGGCCGTCGAAACGGATCTCGCCGCTGGTCGGCTCCATCAGGTGCATCACGAGGCGGGCGGCCGTCGACTTGCCGCAACCGGACTCGCCGACGATGCCCAGCGTCTCGCCCGGCATGACCGCGAAGTCGACGCCATCCACGGCCCGCACCAGAGCGCCCTTGCTCAAGAGCGTCTGGCCGACGGGGAAGTGCTTCATCAGACCGTTGACGGTCAGAAGCGGTGACAGCTGGGGCTTCAGTCCGACATCCCCGCTCATGACTTCAGATCCATGGCCGACCGCAATCCATCGGATAGCAGGTTGAACGACAGCGACGTCATGAAGATCATCACTCCGGGCAAGGCCGCGACGTAGGGATTGACGTAAATCGCCTGGCGCAACTCGTTCAGCATCAGACCCCATTCAGGCTCCGGCGGCTTGGTGCCGAGACCGAGGAAGGAGAGGCCCGAGGCCAGGATGATCGAGACCGACACGAGGCTGGTCGCGTAGACGAAGATCGCGCCGAGAACGTTCGAGAGTACGTGGATCCGGATGATGCGCAGCGACGAGGCACCAGAGGCACGCGCCGCTTCGACGTAGTCGAGATTTCTCACCTGCGTGGTGATCGTCTCGGCGACACGCGCGATGGGCGGGATGAACACGATCGACAGAGACAGGATGGCGTTGCCGATGCCGGCGCCGAGAGCGCCCGAGATGGCGATCGCGAGCAGAACCGACGGGAAGGCGTAGAAGATGTCCATCGTCCGCATGATGGCGCTGTTGATGGCGCCGCCCATGTAACCGGCGATGACGCCGAGCATGCCGCCGATGATCAAGGCATTGATCACCGGCATGACGCCCATGAAGAGGGACAATCGGCCACCGTAGATCAGGCGGGACAGCATATCGCGACCGGTCTGGTCCGTTCCGAGCGGGTGGCCCGGAAAGCCGATGTCCTTCAAGCGTCGGATGATGTTCGTCTTGTAGGGGTCGGCCGGCGCAATCAGAGGCGCGAAGATCGCCATCAGGACGATCAGCAGGAGAATCGCGCCGAAGACCAGTGTGACCTTGTCGCGAAGCAGGCGCTGGCCCACCGTCGACCAATAGCCGGGCGAGTTGGCTACGGTCTGGGCGATGTCGATCGGCTCGGGCGGCGCGGGGGTGTGGAGGTTCATCGCGATCAGCTCCGCCTCATGCGTGGGTCGACCCACGTCTGCACGATGTCGACGATCAGGTTGAGCGCGACAAAGAACATGGCCAGCAGCAGGATCGTGCCCTGCAGCATCGGGATGTCGCGGCGGAAAATGGCGTCGTTCAGAAGGTAGCCCGTGCCCGGCCAGTTGAACACCGTCTCGACCAGGATCGAGCCGCCGAGCAGATAGCCGAGCTGCAGCCCCATCACGGCCAGAACCGTCGGTGCGGCGTTCCTGGCGACGTGGCGCATGACCTGGCCATGCCAGAGGCCCTTGGCGCGGAGTGCCTGCACGAACTCCTGATTGAGGATCTCGGCCACCGTCGAACGAACCGTGCGCGTGATGATCCCGCACGGAATGACCGACAGCGTGACCGCCGGGAGGATCAGGAACTTGATGTGCTCCCAGTCCCACTTCCAGGCGTCGGACCCGCCAGCACCCATGCCGGTTGCCGGGAGCCACTGCAGTTCGACGGCGAAGATGATGACGAGCACCATGCCGAGCCAGTAGTGCGGGATCGACACGCCGGCGATGCCGATGCCCGTCGCGATCTTGTCGACGATGCCGCCCTGGTAGTAGCCGGCGAGGCCGCCGAGGACGCAGCCGAAGGCGAAGCCGATCAGCGTCGCGACGCCCGCCAGCATGAGTGTGTTCGGGACGGCCGCGAGCAGCGTGTCGAGGACCGGGCGGCTGTTGACGATCGAGTTGCCGAAGTCACCCTGCAGCGCCTTCGTCAGCCAGAGCAGGTACTGGATGGGGAGCGGCTTGTCGAAGCCGTAGTCTTTCCGCAGCTTCTCGACCGTCTCGGCGGTCGCATCGGGCGCCACGATGGCGTTGAGGGGATCGCCGGAAAGGTGGATCAGCGCAAACACGAACACCGTCACACCGAGCGCGATCGGGATCGTGTAGAGCAGACGGAGCAGGACATAGACCAGCACGTTGCGGCACTCCCGTTCTGTTCATGTGCAGCCGGTCTCCCGACTGCCTGCGCCACGCGCGGCATCATAACGGCGAAACGCGCGGTGGCGGCCGAAGATCGTGTGGTCCGCCGCCGGGTGGAGCGCCCGGCCGGCGGCGGACCAATCGTTGTCCTACTTGTCGATGGAGACCGGCGACAGGCTCTGGAACCAGTTCCGGACCTGCACGAAGCCCTTCACCTTCGGGCTCATTGCGCGCGGGGCCACGTCGTGGACGACCCAGACGAAGAGCGCGTCGTCGACCATCTTGGTGTGCACCTTGGCAAGGGCCGCATCACGCTCCTTCGGATCGAAGGCGGCCTGAGCGTCAGCCAGGAGCTTGTCCATCGCGGGATCGGAGTAGAAGCCGAAGTTCACACCCTTCGGCGCGTGCAGATCCGAGCGCAGGAACCGGGTCATGGCGTTGAACGGATCCTGAGTGGTGTAGGAGATGTTCACACCGTGCGCGCCCTTGACCTGGGGTGACTTGCCACCGGCACGCCACAGGTCGAGCAGGGCCTGCCACTCGACGACCTCGAACTCGACGTCGATGAAGACGTCTTTCAGGTTCTGCTGGATATACTCGTTCATCTGCAGCGGCAGCATCTGGCCGGAGCCCGAGGCCGAGATCAGCATCTTGACCTTGGCCGGCTTCGCCGCGCTGAAACCGGCTTCCGTCATCAGCTTCTTGGCCGCCGCAATGTCCGTCTTGATCTCGAAGGACGGCGTGCCGTACCAGGGATCGCCCTTGGGCACATGACCGCTCGCCTCGACGCCATAGCCGCCAAGCAGTTCGACGATGCCCTTGCGATCGATGGCGAGATTGGCGGCCTTGCGGACGCGAATGTCGTTCCAGGGCGAACCGTCGACGAAGTTCAGATGCCAGGACCAGATGTGGGGGTAGATGTTCGACACGATCTTGAAGCCCGACGACGTGATGCGCTTCATGGCATCCGGCGAGGGGGCTTCGATCCAGTCGACCTGGCCGGCCAGCAGGGCAGCCGTTCGGGCCGAGGGATCCGGCATCGGCACCAACGTCAGCTTGTCGAGCTTCGGAACGCGGGTCTTGTCCCAATGCTCCTTGTTCGGCGCCAGTTCGGCGAGCTCGCGCGATTTCAGGGTCGTCAACTTCCAGGGGCCGGTGCCTGACGGATTGGCTGCGAACTTCGTCCAGTCCTTGCCGGTCGCTTCCCACTGCTTCGGCGACGCGAACATCACGTAGCAGATCTGGAAGGGGAAGAAGCTGTCCGGGCTCTTCGTCTCGAACTCGACCGTGTAATCGTCGATCTTCTTGACGGCCTTGTAGGCCGGGAGACGGAAGTTCGTCAGCGACACCATG
Organism: Hyphomicrobiaceae bacterium; assembly: GCA_041742195.1. Taxonomy (GTDB): domain Bacteria; phylum Pseudomonadota; class Alphaproteobacteria; order Rhizobiales; family Hyphomicrobiaceae. Next base: position 6,162 of record JBGSJD010000156.1, on the reverse strand, counting down.
CGCGCAGAATACTGGGGCGACTTCTCGTCGAACAGACGGTCCATATTGAAGACGACGGCGTCGGCATTGAATTCACTGCCGTCATGGAACTTCACGCCCTTGCGGAGCTTGAATGTCCATTTCGTCGGGTCGGCCTTGCTGACCTCGAAGCTCTCGGCAAGTGCCGGGACAAGACCAGACGGATCGTTGGGTTTCGTCAGGTCGAAGTTCAGCAAAGAATCATAGAGCAGAAGGCCCATGAACCGGAAACCTTCGAAACCGTTGTCGGGCTGGCCCCAGGTCAACGGAATGTCATTGGCGGTCATGCCAATGCGCAGATGCCCCTGGGCGTCGGCCGATGTGCCCATCGAGAACGCGAGCAGAGCGGATGTCGCGACCCCCGCAAGATAACGCCTCATTCGAAACTGACGTGCCATACTGACTTCTCCCTTGGTTATCGCGAAAGGTCGTTCCGGGGTTTGCGCTGCATGCGCACCCGTCAAGAGTTGCGACCACGCAGCTCTTCGAGATAGGCGACGACGACGTCGCTCGAGACGACATCGGCATAGCGGCGGCCGATGTCCTTCAAATTGGCCTCATGTTCCTCCTCGCCGGGATCACCGCAGCAGTCCTCGGCGACGATCGTGCGATAGCCCCACGAGAAGGCATCGATGACGCTGGCACGGACGCAGCCGGACGTGACGCAGCCGGTCACGATCACGGTGTCGATGCGCTGCTTCGTCAGGAACGCGACGAGGGGTGTCTGGAAGAAAATCGACGGGCCGGATTTCTGGAAGATGTAGTCGTGATCGTGGTCGGCGATCAGATCGTCCATTTCGGCTTCACGCGTTCCCTCGCGAAACCCGTTGCGGACGGCTGAGACCTTCCAGTAGGGCACATCGCGCGCGGAATGGTAGGCGGTGAAACACGACGCGACGGGAATGTTCGACGCTCGCGCCTTCTGCAGAAGTTCGACCGTCTTGTCGCGCGCCGCATGAATGCGAGGCGACCGGCCCATCACGCAGGCCGGGTCCGTGAACCCTTTCTGGAAATCGACGACGAGGATCGCTGGACGGTCTCCGAAGCCGACTTCAAGCGCTCCATATGTCGCCGCATCAAAAGCGCCTGTCATTCTCCGCAACACCCCGCTGTGCACGATTTCGCGTCACATTCTCAGGTCGCCACTTTCGGCGGCAGAGGTGCGGAGGGTCAACGCCAAGGATTCGGCATGCCCTGCCTGTTAATTGAGCAAAATCGACTTTACATGCGGAGAACGGCCTGTGTCGAGACATTCTCGGCGAACGCAACGTCAGCACGAGGATCAGGCGGCTCAGAGCGCGCGCGACGAACCCGGTGCCAACGCGCGTCGCTTATTCGCCATCAGTAGCCGCGGCGACGGTCGACGACGTTCTGGAGCGGCTCGCCCCGCTCGAAGCGCTCGATCTGGCGGACAACGTAGTCGGAGATGGCCTCGGCGTCGCTGTCGGCGGCATTGTGGGGCGTGACGGTCACCTTCGGATGTCGCCAGAAGGGGCTGTCCGCCGGCAGGGGCTCGGTCCGGAAAACGTCGAGCGTGGCCGCGCCGAGGGTTCCATCGTCGAGGCATGAGAGGATGTCGGCCTCGACCTGGAGGCCGCCGCGGCCCGCGTTGATGAGCACGGGGGCTTCAAGGCGGCCGTCGCGCGCGAGACGCTCGAACAGGCTCCGGTTCAGGATGCCGTCCGTCTCGGGCGTCAGCGGGACGAGGGCCACGAGGATATCGGTGCGGCCCAAAAACGCGTCGAGTTCTTCGGAGCCGGCATAGGACCTCACGCCGGGGACGGACTTCCGGGTCCGGCTCCAGCCGGCCACGTCGAAGCCGATTCGGGTCAACACCTCCGCCGCATCGCAGCCGAGTTCGCCCATGCCGAGGATGCCCACCCGCATGGCGGACGCGGCCCATTGATCCTTGGCGGCCCACTCACCACGCGATTGCGCCGCGTCGAGCATCCGCTGGCGGCGATGATGCATCAGGCAGTGCAGCACGACGTACTCGGTCATGCGCTTGGTCAGGTCGGTGTTGACGACACGCACCAACGGCAGATCGGGGAGCGTCGCATCCTTCAGGAGCGCATCGACGCCGGCGCCGAGATTGAAGATCACCTCGAGCTTCGGGTAGCCGGCCAGGAGCCCCGGCTCGGGCTTCCAGACGGCGGCGTAGCGAAAGGCTGCCCGATCGTTCCCGGCATCGCTACTCGATGCGATGAGGCGCCCGGGCAATCGCTCGCTAAAGCGGCGCCGCCAGGGCTCGGGCCCCCAGTTGTCGCCGGTCCCGTTGATGACGAGCAGAAGTGACATGCTTGGCTCCGTTTCAGGGCGCGGACACGTCGCGGCTTGTCGCCTGCGATCAGGCCGCCGTGGCGCCGCGGTTGACGACTTCCAGATTGAGGGCCGCCGCCAGCAGAGCCCTGGTGTAATCCTCGCGTGGGCGTTCGAACACGTCTCGAGACGGGCCTTCCTCCACGACCTTGCCGTCCTTCATCACGATGACATGGTTCGAGAGGGCGCGCACGACGCGGAGGTCGTGGCTGATGAAGAGGTAGGCCAGATCCCGGTGGCGCTGGAGGTCGCGCAAGAGATCGACGATCTGCGCCTGCACGCTCATGTCGAGAGCGCTGGTCGGCTCGTCGAGCATGACGAGCTTGGGCTCGAGCACCATGGCGCGGGCGATGGCGATGCGCTGGCGCTGGCCGCCGGAGAATTCGTGCGGGTAGCGGTCTTGTGTGTCCGGGTCGAGCCCGACCTCGCGGAGAGCGCGGGCCACGCGCTGGCGGCGAGCCTCCCAGTCGAGGCCGCGATCCTGGATGATCAGTCCTTCCTCGATGATCTGGCCCACCGACAGGCGGGGGGACAGCGAGCCGTAGGGGTCCTGGAAGACGATCTGCATGTCCTTGCGGAGCGGGCGCATGGCGCGCGAATCGAGCCCATCGATGCGCCGCCCCAGGTAGGCGATCGGGCCGTCGGACGAGACGAGGCGGAGGATGGCGAGCCCCAGCGTCGTCTTGCCGGAGCCCGACTCGCCGACGATGCCGAGCGTCTCACCGGACCGGACTTTCAGCGTGATGCCGTCGACCGCCTTGATGTGCGAGACGGTGCGGCGCAGGAGCCCGCGCTTCACCGGAAACCAGACCTTGAGGTTTTCGGTCTCGACAACGATCGGCCCGGACGGATTTCCCGGCGGCGGGTCGCCCTTCGGCTCAGCGGCCAGAAGGTGGCGCGTATAGTCGTGCTGCGGCGCGGAGAAGAGGCGATCGACCGGCGCCTCCTCGACGACGCGGCCGTGCCGCATGACGTAGACGCGCTGCGCCATCTTGCGGACGATGCCGAGGTCATGCGTGATCAGTAGCAGCGCCATGCCGAACTCGGCCTGCAGTTCCTTCAACAAGGCGAGGATCTGGGCCTGGATCGTCACGTCGAGGGCCGTCGTCGGCTCGTCGGCGATCAGCAGATCGGGCTCGTTGGCGAGCGCCATGGCGATCATGACGCGTTGGCGCTGGCCGCCGGACAGCTGATGGGGATAGGACTCGAGCCGCTCCTCGGGATTGGGGATACCGACGCGGCGCAAAAGCTCCAGCGTGCGGGCTCGCGCGGCCGCTGCCGTCAGCCCCTTGTGCTCCAGTAGCACTTCGCCCACCTGCCGCTCGATGGTGTGGAGCGGGTTCAGCGAGGTCATCGGCTCCTGGAAGATCATCGAGATGCGCGCACCGCGGATCTCGCGCATGTCGCGTTCCGTGATCTTCAGGAGGTCGCGGCCTTCGAAGAAAATCTCGCCCGTCGGATGGGAGGCGGCGGGATAGGGCAGCAAGCGCATGATCGACAGCGCGGTCACGGACTTTCCCGAGCCCGACTCCCCGACGACGGCCACGGTCTCGCCCTTGCCGATGGTGAGCGACACGCCGTCGACCGCGCGCGCGGCACCGCGCGCGGCCTCGAAGGCGACGGAGAGGTCGCGCACCCAGACCAGCGTGCTGCTGGCGGACCGGTCGGTCATCGGAATGTCTTTCGCGGATCGAAGGCGTCGCGCACGGCTTCACCGATGAAGATCAAGAGCGCCAGCAGCACGGCGATCGAGAAGAATGCCGAGAGGCCGAGCCACGGCGCCTGCAGGTTGCCCTTGCCCTGCAACAACAGTTCGCCCAGCGACGGCGAGCCGGGCGGCAGTCCGAGCCCCAGGAAATCGAGGGCCGTGAGCGCGGTTATCGAAGCCGACAGCGCGAACGGCAGGAAGGTCAGCGTGGCGACCATCGCGTTGGGCAGGAGGTGCTTGAACATGATCTTCGCGTTCGACAGGCCCAGCGCGCGCGCCGCCTTGATGTACTCGAAGTTGCGGCCGCGCAGGAACTCGGCCCGGACGACGCCGACCAGATTGACCCAGTGGAAGAGGAGGAGGATGCCGAGCAGCGTCCAGAAGCCGGGGACGAGCACGTTCGAGATGATCAGGAGAACATAGAGCGACGGGATCGCAGACCAGATCTCGAGGAAGCGCTGAAAGATCAGATCGACGGTGCCGCCGAAATAGCCCTGCACCGCGCCGGCCGCGATGCCGATGATCGAGGACAGAATGGTCAGCAGCAGGCCGAAGATGATCGAGAGACGAAAGCCGTAGAGGATGCGGGCGACGACGTCGCGGCCCTGATCGTCGGTGCCGAGCCAGTTGCGGTTGCCGGCGGCCTCGTAGCGGGCGAGCTGGTCGGGGGGCGCGTCGCAGAACGCAGCCGACGTCGCCCACGGCGGCGGCGAGGGAAACCCGAGGCATCGCCCCTCGGCGTTGCGGAGCCGGGGGAAGTCCTTGTTGATCGAGCTGTAGGAGTAGCGGATCGGCGGCCAGATCATCCATCCGTTGGCCGAGATCTCGTCGGCGATGACGGGATCCTTGTAGTCGGTCACGGCGAGGAAGCCGCCGAACTTCTCCTCCGGATAGTCGATCAGGACCGGCAGCAGCAGCTCGCCCTTGTAGCTGACGAGGAGCGGCTTATCGTTGGCGATCAGGTTGGCGACGAGGCTCACGCCAAAAAGCGCGAGAAAGATCCACAGGCTCCAGTAGCCGCGGCGGTTGGCCTTGAAGTTGGCCCAGCGTCGGCGGTTCACCGGTGAGAGGCGCCAGGGCCTGCCCAGCACCCCGCCATACCGTCCGGTCCGGCGAAGGGTGTCGATCTCGGGCGCGCTCGTCTTCGCGTCCATGGCTCAAACCTCCCGCGTCTCGAAGTCGATGCGCGGATCGACGAGCGTGTAGATGAAATCCGATATGACGTGCAGGACCGTCGCCATCAGCGCGTAGATGTAGACCGTCGCGAACACCACCGGGTAGTCGCGATTGACGAGGCTTTCGAAGCCCAGGAGGCCGAGGCCATCGAGCGAGAAGATCTGCTCAATGAGGAGGCTTCCCGTAAAGAACGCCGAGACGAAGGCGCTCGGGAAGCCCGCAATCACGATGAGCATCGCATTGCGAAAGATGTGGCCATAGAGCACGCGGGTCTCGGAGACGCCCTTCGCACGTGCGGTGATGACGTATTGCTTCCGGATCTCGTCGAGAAACGAGTTCTTGGTGAGGAACGTCATGGTGGTGAAGGAGCCGATCGCCATGGCGATGAGCGGTAGCGTCAGATGCCAGAAGTAATCGGTGATCTTGCCGAACGCGGACAGGTTCGCCCAGTCGTCGGAGGTGAGACCACGACGGGGGAACCACTGGAAGAACGAGCCGCCCGCGAAGAGGACGATCAGCAGCACGGCGAAGAGGAAGCCCGGAATGGCGTAGCCCATGACGAGGACGCCCGAGGACCAGACGTCGAAGCGGCTGCCGTCCTTCACCGCCTTGCGGATGCCGAGCGGGATCGAGATCAGATACGTCGCCAGCATCATCCAGAGCCCGAGCGAGATCGAGACCGGCAGCTTCTCCTTGATGAGATCGATGACGGAGACGTCGCGGTAGTAGCTGCGGCCGAAGTCGAAGCGCGCAAAATCCCAGATGAGCTTGCCGTAGCGCTCGTACCACGGGCGATCGAAGCCGAACTGCTTCTTCAGCTCATCGATGAACTTCTGGTCGAGGCCCTGGGAACCGCGGTACTTCGATCCGCCACCCTCGGCGCCGCCGGGCGCCGACGGACTTGTGGCGATGCCGTCGCCGCCACCGCCGCCGCCGAAGCG
>JBGSJD010000155.1:0-3436 GCA_041742195.1 Hyphomicrobiaceae bacterium | reverse complement strand
ACGGTCGTGGATCATGTCGAGGGCCGCGTCCCAAGTGATCGGCTCGAAGCGGCCGGAGCCCTTGGGGCCGACGCGGCGCAGGGGCTCGGTCAGGCGACGGGGGCCATGCACGAAATTCGCGGTCTGACGGGCGACCTTGTTGCAAATGGTGCCAGCCGTCAGCGGCAGGGCGTCGGAGCCGCGCACCTTGACGAGGCGACCACCATCGACGGTGACGGTGAGGCTGCAGGTGTCGGGGCAATCGAGGGTGCAAACGCTCGGATGCTCGGCGATGGCCATGGGGCGCTCCGTCCCGGGGAGTGACAGACAGGTGTCACGATAGCCGTATCCAGCCGGTCTGTCGATGTCGCGGGGCGGACCTCAGGGCGGCTGCAAAAGAAAAACGCCCGCGTGTCGTACGCGGGCGTCCCTCTGGCCGACATGGATCGGCGCTGTAGCCGTTACTTGCAGAGCTTGGCGCGGATGATGCACTCCTTGCCGAGCGCGCCGCCGTTGCCGCACTTCTCGCGGTAGTTGCTCACCTTGTAGCCCGATGCCGCCGAGCCGACCTTGGCGCCCGACGTGATCCAGGTGAACCACATGCCCCAGTCGGTCGCCTGCAGCACCGCTTCCCAGGCCTGGAACTTGGCATCTGGAACGGTGGAGCCGGTGCCGCGGCCACCCTTGTCGACGCACTGTGCCGCCTCGGCGGGCACCGCAACAGCCACGGTCGACAGCACCAGAGCGGCGCCGACAACCAGCGAAATCACCTTGTTCATCGGTATGTCCCCTCGAAAGTCCCCAAGACCAGCAGCTAGGCCACGGCGCATGGGCGTCGACAAGGGGGGGCGTTGCACGTGCATGGGGACGTGTCACCTTATGGTGACAACGGGTCCCTCGCGGTACTTTGCCACCACGCTCATGTCCGGCTCGACGCCGAGGCCCGGTCCTTGCGGTACGCGGACCTTGCCGTCGCGCGCCTGCATGGCATCGCCCCAGGGGCTGGCTTCGAGATTGGCGTAGATGTTCTCGAGGAGCGTGTCGGTCGAGAGCGAGGCGACGATGTGGATCGAGGCCAGGTTGCCCGGACCGAAGTAGGCGCAATGGGGAATGAGTTCCACCGAATGCGCCTCGGCGGCGGCGATGATCTTCCGCATCTCGGTGATGCCGCCGATCTTCGTGACGCTCGGTTGCGCGACGTCGATGGCGCCTTTTTCGAACTTGTCGACGAAATCGTGGAGGCCGGCAGCGTTCTCGCCAGCGGCGATACGCGTCGTTCCTTCGCGGCGCACGCGCGCGAGGCCCTTGTGATCCTCGGGCGGAAAGACGGGCTCCTCGAGCCAGTAGAGGTTGGCCGGACGGTAGGCTTTCTCCATGGCCAGGGCTTCGGCCACCGTCCACGGGCAATTGACGTCGTTCATGATGGCGACGGCAGGTCCGGCGCCCTCGCGGGCGGCCATCACGGCCTCGACCGTGTGCTCGTGCAGCTTGATGTGGCGGAAGCCGTCGGCGGCGCGGCCGGCACAGATGCGGCGGACGGTGTCGGGATTGCCGTAGCGCATGAGGCTCGAGTAGGCGCGGACGTCCTTCCGGCGGGCGCCGCCCAACAGATCCGAGAGGGGCAGGCCGGCGCGCTTGCCGGCGATGTCCCAGAGCGCGATATCGATCCCCGAATGAGCATAAACGACGGGGCCGTTGCGGCCGAAGATGTGGAACGACTGGGCGGCCTCGCGATGCAGGGCGGCGATGTCGGCCGGGTCCTTGCCGATGAACCACGGCGCGACATAGCTCTCGAGCGCGGCCTTGGTCGCGGGAATGATGGTGTGGCCGAAGCCCTCGCCCCAGCCGGTGATGCCGGCGTCGGTTTCGACCTCGATCAACAGGTGATCCATGGTCGGGAAGCGGAGGCCCGCGAACTCCTGGCGCGGGGCGCCCATGTCGAAGGGGATGCGGACGTAGTGGGCATGGATGGCAGTGATCTTCATGGGCTCTCTCCCGGACCGGTGCTCGCGCGGCGCCTTCGGCATCAGGTTAGCATCAAGGCCTCGGGACGGAGCAAGGTATCGGCCGACGAGGTGGCTGTCGCCGTGGCCAGCGAGAGGGCCTATAAGGCGCTCGCCCGGGGGGACCTCTCGCCGGGGCCTCGCTGCTGGTGGAGTTCCGATGCGCCGTACGCCGATGCCTGATCCGTTGTCCGAGGTGCGCGGCGCGCGTTGGCCCGTCGGGCAAGCGATCGCGATCTATCTCGTGGCCTTCGCCGCGATGACGTGGCCGTGGCTCAGCGGTCAGGCGGCGGTGCCGTGGGACGCGAAAGCGCATTTCCTGCCGCAGATCCAGTTCCTGGCGGCGTCACTCGCGCAGGGCGAGCTGCCATGGTGGAACCCCTACGTGTTCTCGGGCAGCCCGCAGATCGCTGATCCGCAGTCGATGATCTTCTCGCCGCCGTATCTGCTGCTGGCGCTGTTCAATGGCCGGCCGGGGACGTGGGCACAGGACGTGACGCTGCTCGCCGCCATGGCGGCGGGCGGGGTCGGGCTCATTCTCTGGTTTCGCGACAGGGGCTGGCATTGGGCCGGCAGCATCATCGCTGCGCTGGTGTTCACGTTCGGCGCGGCGATGGCGTGGCGGCTTCAGCATACGGGGCAGGTGCTGAGCCTCGCCTATCTGCCGTGGGCGCTCTTGTTTCTCGATCGCGCCGTAGAACGAGGGGCGCTCGTCGCCGCCATTGCCGCCGGAGCGATCTCGGCAGCGATGGTGCTCGGTCGGGATCAGGTGGCGCTGCTCGGCTGCTATCTCCTGGCCGGGCGAGTCGTCTGGCTCTGGCTCGCGGCGCCCGATCCGCGTCGACGGATCTTCGGCAGCCTCGCGCCGCTGGCGCTTGCAGCCCTCACCGGGCTCGCGATCGTCACCGTCCCGGTGGCGATGACGGTGCTCCTAGCGGAACAGTCGAACCGGCCGACCATCGATTTCGCGGGCGCCGGGGCGGGGTCGCTGCATCCCGCTCACCTCGTGACGCTCGCGGTGCCACAGCTCTTCGGGGCGGCCGGGGACATGGCCGACTACTGGGGGCCGCCGAGCTTCGCGTGGGTCGGGACGGGGCTCTTCACGGCGCAGAACGTCGGGCAGCTCTATCTCGGGCTCGTGCCGCTCGTCCTCATGCTCGTGGGAGCCGCCAGCGGCCGCCTGTTCGATCGCGAGGTGCGGTTCTTCTCGGTCGCGTTCGTGCTTGTGCTGCTCTACGCGCTCGGCTGGTACACGCCGGCCTTCCGGGCCATGTACGAGCTGCCCGGCGTCAATCTCTACCGGCGACCGGCGGACGCCGTTTTCCTCATCGGGGGGCTCGGCGCGATCCTCGCCGGCTACGTCGTGCATGTGTGGTTCCGTGAGCCGTGGGCGCTGCCGCGGCGGGCGGTGCTGGCGGTCGTCATCGCGATCCCGGTCGCCGCCGGGCTGGCGG
>JBGSJD010000154.1:0-2311 GCA_041742195.1 Hyphomicrobiaceae bacterium | reverse complement strand
GATCAGCACGACATCGAGGCCGAGCTGCGCGGTGGCGGCCGCCAGCGACAGCCCGCCCGAGCCGGCGCCTATGATGCACAAGTCCGCCTTGATCTCCTCGCGGACCGGGCCCGTCGCGACGTGTGTCCCGGCGCCATCCGTGGCGGAGCCGGCAGAGGACGTGGCTGTCGAATCAGGCCGCTGCATTGCGCGTTTTCCACTTCTTGAGGGCGACGGGGATGAGGGCGACGAGGCCCAGCAAGGCGAAGGCGAGAACCAGTTCGCGCGTGACGAGGGCGCTGGTGTCGATGGTGTAGGGGCAGGCCGTGGCGGCATTGGCGCCGGCCCGGGCGAGGCACGCCTGATAGCTGGCGTTCTGGGCCTCGATCACGCTGCCGAGGCCCGCGCCAGCGAACGAATAGGCCGTCGAACCAGGGATGATGCCCAGCAGCGTACCGAGCACATAGGTGCGCAGCGGAACTCCGAGCACGGCCGCAGCCAAATTCACGACGACGAACGGGAAAACCGGAACAAGGCGCAGAAACAGCATGTAGCTCAGCGCGTTGTCCTGAAAGCCGGCCTTCAGGCTGGCGATCGCGGGGCCGGCGCGCTCGGCGAGGGCGTCGCCGAACGACGACTTCGCCACCAGGAAGAGGACGGTTGCACCCAACGTGGCGCCGATGATCGTCGCCGGGGCGCCGATCTGCCAGCCGAACAGCAGGCCGCCCGAAAGGGTCATGATGAGGGCGCCGGGGAGCGACAGGGCGACGACGGCGACGTAGGCCAGAACGTAGATGGCGAGTGCCGCCACGAGGTTCTGGCCGATGAACCCGCGCAGGTACTCGTAGTTCAAGCCGATGGTCTTGAACGACAGGTACGTGTGCCCATCGAAGGCGAAGACGAGCGCAGCCACGGCGGCGATCGCCACGAGAGGCAGCCAGCGCTTCAGGCCGCCGGACGGGGCCTTGTCCTGTGTCGTCATCGGGCCGACCTCTCGACAAGGTGGTGAAGAGCGGACGAATGCGCCCGCCGGGTGCGGGAGCGGGCAATGTCGCGCATCCGGCGCTCAATCCTTGGCATCGTTCAAGCTCCAATCGTAGTAATAGTCGCTGATACGGGTCACACCGGCCAGCCTGTCCTTGAGGCCGACGTCGGCGTAGCGGCGAATATGCTCGAGGATACTGGCATCCGTGCTGCCGAAGTCCTCCTTGAACCACGAGAATATCTTGGATGCGGTCACCACCTTGCCCGTCACGGTCACGCCGCGCGTCGAGTTCACGAAGGCGCGGCCACCCGTCTCGAGTTGCGCATCGAGGCGACTGCCGACGAGGGCCTCTCCTGCCAGATTCGGGCAGCCGACGGAGGCGCAATTGACGGCGAAGTGCACGCGGTGATCCTTGAAAAGGCCCCGCATGATGGTGTGCTCGATCTCGTCGAGGCTGAGGCGCTGACCGGACACCGTGACGACCTTGGCTTTCCAGGGGCCACCCGTCAGGGCCGCGAACAGGCCGCCGCCCAGGTTGATGTCGCGGATCGAGGCCACCGGATAGTGGTCGAGGACGATATCGATGGTTTTCGAGTTGTAGAGATTGGCCCAGAACGCGAACTGGTCGGGCCGGGACAGCCGCGCCACGTCGACGGCCTCCAGCGATTTGACGTAGGCCTTGAGCCGGCCGTGGGCCTCGGCCTTGAAGCGGCGGTAGTTGACCCGGTTCAGCCCGTTCTCGGCCGGCCGGACATAGGCCTTCAGCAGCTGATCCCACTCGGCATGGCTCACGGGCACGCTGCTCGTCTCCGCGGCGACGGCGAAAACGGTCTCTATGCTTCCCGAGGCCGGTTGCGAGACGGCCGGCAGGGCCAGCGTACAGGTCAGCACGAGCGGTATGAACCGCCTCAACAGCAGCATGGCTTGGCGTCCTCCGGATGTCCCCACGGCGTGGCGCCGGGTCGGTCTTGGCAGGCCGCGGGCCGCGCGCTCTGGAGGCGCTTCGGGGACCACGGTGGGGATGCTGTATCGCACCCGGAGGGGCATTTCATCGGGGTCTCAAGCAGACTTGAACCGGATGCGCCTTTCGTGATCGGCTGTGATCGTCCGGTTGCATGGACGGGGTCGGCGTGCCCTGGTGGGGGATGGAGCTGACGTGTGGATGATCGTGGGCCGCGGCGGGCGCCCCGAGGGCCGTTGACTGACGCGCTCGCGAGACCTATAAGCCGTGCATCCTCCGACAGGTGGTCGTTCGCGGCCGTGGACGCATGGGCGTCAGCACGGGATGCGTCGGGTTTGTCGGTAGACTGGGCCGCCGGTTCGCGAGCGGACGCGGGCGGCACGGGC
>JBGSJD010000153.1:0-1508 GCA_041742195.1 Hyphomicrobiaceae bacterium | reverse complement strand
GCCGACGACGAGCACGTCGCAATGGGCATGGCGCGCGGCGTAGCTGTCGGTGTCGCCGTCGACGGGCGCCCGGCCGAGACCCGCCATCCGCCGGATCACCGGCTCGTAGAGGCGTGCCCATGCCCCGGACGCACCACGTCCGAACCGTTCGGGCCCCATGAAGGTCTTGTAGTAGAAGCCCGCCGGAAAGAGCGGCGAGAGCCGGTCATTCACCGCGCCGAAATCGAACCGCAGCGAGGGAAACCGGTTCTGGCTGATGGCGTCGAGGCCGTCGTGGATCTCGACCTCCGTCGCGCGCAGGTTGGGCGTCGTCCGCCGCCAGTCCCGACGCACCGTGACGAGAGCGTTGGGCTCTTCCGGCCCCGCCGCGACGATGCCCCGGGGGCGGTGATACTTGAACGACCGCCCCACGAGATGCACGCCATTGGCGAGCAGCGCCGAGGCGAGCGTATCGCCCGCGTAGCCCTGATATGCACGTCCGTCGAACGTGAACCGCACCGCCGTCGACCGGTCGATGCGGCCGCCGCTCGCGGTTCGAAAACGATTCACGCCCGGTCCCTTCTCGTCCTCGATCACGGCGTCGAGCCTTGCTGCTCGTCGATGGCGGGGCGCGGCTCGCCGGGCTTGTAGGTGGCGGCGATCCGGTCGGTCACGGTGTGCCGGATGGCGTTCAGGAACCGGCCGCAGCCGTGCACGTGATGCCAACGCTCCGCGTGCCAGCCCTTCGGATTGGTGCGCAGGTAGAGGTATTCGGCCCACGCCGCATCGCTCTCGCCCGACGGCAGGCGGGCGCGCACCACATGCGCTTCGCCGGCATAGCGGAACTCGATCTCGGGTCGATCCTCCCCGCACCAGGGACAACGGATCTGCAGCATCGGGCTTCGACTTTCCTCGGTGTTGGGCCGCCCTCAGTAGAGCGTGCCGTCCTTGCGGAAATAGCGAAAGACGCCATCCGCGCCCCCGACCCCGTGCATGTCGACATCGGGATAGGTGACGACGTCCTCTCGCGTCTTGTCGCCGACGACCAGGAACACAACGTCCTTATCCGTCCTGTTGACGAACCGGTGCGCGTCGCCCGTGCCGGCCGGAAACGTGATGTAGGTGCCGGGCGTGACGATCTGCTCGCCGGCGTTCGTCTCGAGCGTGATGTCGCCGTCGAGGATCAGCACCACCTCGTCCTGCCTGAGATGCGCGTGGCGCGCCGACGACTGCCCGCCGGGCTCGATCCGCACCAGGTTCACGCCGAAATTCGCGAGGCCACCGAACTCGCCGATCCGCCGCACGTGGCGCATCATGTTCATGGCCCGATAGGGCTCCGGATAGCCGGTGGCGTTGCTCTCGGGTACGTCCTCGGGACGGAATACCTTGGTCGCCTTGGTCATCTGTCGCCTCCTTCGCTCAGTGCGATACGGCCGCCGCCGCCGCCTCGTCGATGAGCCGGCCGGTGACGAACCGCTCGAGCGTGAACGGCGCTGCGATGGGGTGCGGCTCGCCCTTGGCGAGCGTCG
>JBGSJD010000152.1:0-5372 GCA_041742195.1 Hyphomicrobiaceae bacterium | reverse complement strand
GCGATGCGGCGGCAAAGCTCGGCCGCACCTTCCAGACCCGCAGCGCCGCCAAGACCTACTGGGCTCTGGTCCACGGCGTGCCGCGCCCTCCTCAGGGCCGCATCGAGGCGGCTCTCGTAAAGGCGGCCGGCCCCGATGGCGACCGCGTCCGCAAGGCCGAGGCCGGCGAGCAGGACCTCGCCATGCACGCGACGACCCATTACAGCGTCATCGACCGCGTGGGCCAGAAAGCCGCCTGGGTGTCTTTGAAGCCCGTGACGGGCCGTCAGCACCAGCTTCGGGCCCATATGGCGCTGATCAATCATCCGATCGTCGGCGACAACAAGTACGAGGATGGCCGTCCCATGCCGCTCGATGGCATCGAGCCGCGCCTGCACCTCCACGCACGCCGGCTGGTCATCCCCCACCCGCGTCCGGGCAAGCCACGCATCGATGTCTCGGCGCCACTTCCTGAGCACATGCTGGCCACTTGGCGGCTGCTCGGGCTCGATCCCTCGCACTTCGAGGCCTGACGTCGGCGCCGGGAACTGACGCGCAGGCTGCTCGGGTCGTCACGTCCGCCGAGCCCGCGGCGTCGGAGCGGCTGACGACGGCTGTCATTCGGACTTCACGTCCGTCGGCTTTAACGAGCGCGTGTTTTTTTCACGTCGAACTCGAGTTCCGGAAGCTGGCGCGAGCCTCGCGCCGCTCGGAGGCCGAATGCCATGACATCTCTCGATGCGCCCCTGACGCCGGGCCCCCGCGTGGTTATCGTGGAGGATGATCGCAACATGGCGCTCATGCTCACGTATAATCTCGAAGCGTGTGGCTACGCCGTCGCAACGATCGGTGAGGGAAGCACCGCGGTCGACACGATCGTCGGTCTCGAGCCCGATCTCGTCGTCCTCGACTGGCATTTGCCGGGATTGTCGGGCATCGAGGTTCTTCGCCAGTTGCGCTTGAGACTGCACGCTCGGCGCGTTCCGATCGTCATGGTGACCGGGCGCAATGGGGCGGACGATAGGGCGCGCGCCCTGTCGGCCGGTGCGGACGTCTTTCTTGCCAAGCCATTCGCGTTGGCCACTCTGATGCAGTCGGTCACGTCCCTGCTGCCTCGCCCCACGCCCCCGCAGGTGCCCCCCCAGGTGACGCCGTCCCGACACAGGGCGTGATTCTATGCGCCCGCCCGGTCTTCCGTAATCCGGGTGTCATGCAGAGCGGTTATGCAACCGTTGCCCGGGCCGGGGAGACATGCGCTCGGGTCAGATGATCAGTGTTCTGATGGGCATGCCTTGATGCCGGACGGCCGCCGCGGTCCGTGTGCCGGGCTGGCTGATCGATCGATGAGAGAGATCCCGGGCTGCCACCTGCCCTCTGGTGGCGTGCTTGGGCTAGGGCCAGTCCCGGTCGCGCTCGCACGACCCCGCAATCGAACGGCGTTCGGGACTGGCCCGCCTTGCCCCCGTGATGGCGCTTGAGGAAACCGGCAGCGTCGGGCTGGGCCGACATCGGCTGGCGTTGCGCGATGGCCAACCGCGCGAGCATTTTTGGGGACGCGCGCCTCGCTGTCACGAGACTGAAATTCAAAGCCTCTAGTTCGGCGGCATGCCAGACATGCCTTCGAACGACATTTCCGATCATGAGGACGACGCGCCGACCAAGGTTCGCGCGCTCTTCATTTCCGACATCCATCTGGGAACGCGGAGCGCCCAGGCGACCGCGCTCCTCGATCTGCTGCGCACCGTCGACGCCGAACGGATCTATCTCGTCGGCGACATCGTCGATTTCTGGAAGGTGAAGCGGGGCCCGCATTGGCCCCAGCCGCACAACGACGTGATCCAGAAGCTCTTGCGCAAGGCGCGCAAAGGCGCCTCGATCATCTACATTCCCGGCAATCACGACGAGGTCCTGCGCGAATACTGCGGCATGCAGTTCGGCGGCGTGCGCCTCGAGCGCAACTGCGTTCACGTGACCGGCAAGGGACTGCGTTACGCGGTGCTGCACGGCGACGAATTCGACGTCGTCGTCCGCACGGCCAAATGGCTCGCGTTCCTTGGTGACTATGGCTACGAGCTGGCGCTCTGGACAAATACGCCTCTGAACTGGGTGCGGCGCTGCTTCGGCCTCGGCTTCTGGTCGCTGTCGGCCTATCTCAAGTATCGCGTCAAGTCGGCGGTCAATTTCATCGGGTCCTTCGAGGAAGCCGTCGCCTCGGAAGCGCGCCGGCAAGCGGCGCACGGCATCATCTGTGGCCATATCCATCACGCCTCGGACCGCATGATCGATGGCGTGCACTATCTCAATTGCGGCGACTGGGTCGAGAGCTGCACGGCGCTCATCGAGACCCTCGACGGTGACATGCGGATCGTTCGCTGGCCGGTTGCCAGTCCTGGTAAGGTACCGGAATTCCAGCTTCCCGTTGGCGCTCCGGCCTGATACCAAATCGCGCTTCTGTCCGTCGAATTGAACCTGACATCGAGATGCGCCGACGCCGGCATGACGGCGCGCGCGGTCGCCAAACCTGGGAAGGAGTTCCGCATGGCAATCGGTACGGAGCGCTCGGAGCGCACGGCCGCCGGCCTGTTGGGAGAAGCCGTTCACCGCAATCGCACGCTGTCCCGCGAAGGCCTGCTCGAGCGCATGTTCACGCTCGCCTTCAGCGAGCTGGTCTATCCCCAGATCTGGGAGGACCCCCGCGTCGACATGGAAGCGCTGGCGATTGAGCCCGATTCGCGTATCGTGACGATCGCGTCGGGCGGCTGCAATCTCATGAGCTACCTCGTCGCCGACCCGGCCCGCATCCTGGCGGTCGACCTCAACCACGCCCATATCGCGCTCAACAAGATGAAGCTCGCGGCCGCGCGGCATCTGCCGGACGTCGAGGCCTTCCGCCGCATGTTCTACGACGCGGCCGACCCTGCGAACGTGGCCGCCTACGACACCTGGATCGCGCCCCATCTCGACGCCACCTCGCGCGCCTATTGGGAAGGCCGCGACAAGCTCGGCCGTCGTCGGATCACGTCGTTCTCGCGCGGGTTCTACAAGACCGGCCTGCTCGGCCTGTGCATTGCGTTCGCCCACGGCGTGGCGCGCATGTACGGCAAGGATCCGCGAATCATGCTCACGGCCAAGTCCCTGGCCGACCAGAAGACGATCTACGAGGCCAATCTTGCGCCGCTGTTCGAAAAGAAGCTCGTGCGCAAGATCCTCGGCAACGAGACGTCGCTCTATGGGCTCGGCATTCCGCCGGCGCAGTACAAGGAACTGCTCGGTGACGCGCCGCACATGGCCGTGGTCGTCGAGGAGCGTCTGCGCAAGCTGGCCTGCGATTTCGACCTGAAGGACAACTACTTCGCCTGGCAGGCATTCAACCGGGGCTACGCACCGGGGCCCGATGCGTCCGTCCCGCCCTATCTTGAGCCCGCCAACTACCCCCTGATCAAGGCCCGCGCCGACCGCGTCGAGATCAACCATCTGACCTTCACCAAGCTGCTGCAGCGCGAGCCGGACCGTTCGCTGGACCGCTACGTGCTGCTCGATGCTCAGGACTGGATGGATGACGCGACGTTGACCGAACTCTGGGTCGAGATCACCCGCACGGCCCGGCCCGGCGCGCGCGTCATATTCCGGACTGCCGGCAACGAGACGATCCTCCCCGGTCGCGTGCCTGAGACGACGCTCGGCCGCTGGCACTACGAGGCGGAGGGCTCGCGGCGCTGGTCGGCAGCCGACCGCTCGGCCATCTATGGCGCCTTCCACCTCTATGTCCTGAAGCCGGAGTGAACGGGATGGCGAGCGAAAGTCATGCCGACCACCTCGATCGCAACTATCGCTACCAGCGCCACGTCTATGATCTGACGCGCGAGTACTATCTTCTGGGGCGCAAACACCTGATCGCGGGGTTGAACCCGCCGCGGGGCGGCAGCGTCCTCGAGATCGGCTGCGGCACGGCCTTGAACCTCATTCGGGCGGCGGCGCGGTTCCCGGACGCCCGCTACTATGGCGTCGATCTCTCGCGCATGATGCTCGAGACGGCCGAGGCAGCTTTGGCGCGCCGAAAGCTCGAAGGCCGGATCAAGCTGGCCCTCGGCGACGCCACCGACTTCGATGCGCGCGCCACCCTCGGACAGGCCGACTTCGATCGTGTCTTTTTCTCCTACTCGCTGTCCATGATTCCGCCCTGGGAGGCGGCGCTCGACCACGCGGCCGGCCTCGTCGGGCGGGGCGGCAGCCTGCACATCGTCGATTTCGGCGGCTGCGAGCAGCTTCCGGCGTCGGCCAAGCGGATGCTCTATTCGTGGCTCGCCCAGTTCCGCGTCACGCCGCGCGAGGGCCTCGAAGCCGAGCTGACGGCCCTCTCGGCGCGGCACGGGCTCTCGCTGAGTTTCGAGCGAATTTACCGGGGCTATAGCTACTACGCCGTGCTAAAGCGCAACTGAGACACGGCACGAGTGTAGCGCCTCTGACGTTTGGTACCCGGTTGCGGTCAATCTCGTCACCAAACGTCAGAGGCAAAGCTACACTCGAAACAATCAGTTGCTCGTGTTCCTTTGGCGCCGCCATTTGCTCTCGACCAAGCCGCGAAGGGAGGCAAATGTCGGCGCCGGAACACGAGCGTGCCCGGGTCCATGAGCCGGGACGGCGAGGCAGACGGTGATGAAGCTCGTCATTTTCGATTGCGACGGAACGCTGATCGACAGTCAGCACAATATCACAGCCGCCATGGCGCATGCCTTCCAGTCGCATGGGCTCGCGCCGCCGCCGACGCACGAGGTGCTGAGCGTCGTCGGCCTCTCCCTGACCGAGGCGTTTGCCGTGCTGGCGCCTGCACAGCCGTTGGAGCTGCGCCGGAGCCTCGCCGAGCATTACCGCGGTGCCCACGCTGAAGGGCGCCTCCAGCGGGTCGAGGAGCCGCTGTATCCCGGTATCCGCGAGACCATCGATACGCTCGGGACACGTGGCGACGTGCTGCTCGGCATCGCGACGGGCAAGTCTCGCCGCGGGGTCGCCCGCCTCCTGGAGCGGGAGGGGTGGCACGGCACCTTCCTGACCATCCAGACAGCCGACGACCATCCCTCGAAGCCCCACCCCTCGATGATCATGGCGGCGCTCGCCGAGGCCGGTGTCGGGGCGAAGGATGCGGTCATGGTCGGGGATACGAGCTTCGACATGACCATGGCCCGTAGCGCCTCCGTCTCGGCACTGGGCGTGTCCTGGGGCTACCACCACCCTGACCTCCTGGTTCGCTCCGGCGCCCATCGCGTGATCGACCGTGGCGCCGACCTCGTCTCGGCGATCGAGCGACTGCTGGCAGACCGTGAGGCCGGAGAGGGCCACGCCCCATGACGAGCGACCGTCCGCATCCCCCGACGGGGCCCATCGTCTTGCCGGGC
>JBGSJD010000151.1:0-4105 GCA_041742195.1 Hyphomicrobiaceae bacterium | reverse complement strand
CGCAGGCCCTGCCCGGCGGCCAAAAGCGAGACGGCTTCGAGCACGTTGGTCTTGCCGGCGCCGTTCGCACCCGCGAGCACGACAGGGCGCCGGTCGAGGCTCAGCTCGAGGCGCGCGTGATTGCGGAAATCGGTCAGAACGAGGCGGGAGATCCACATGGCAGCCCGGCATCCGACGATCTGCTTCGGCCGGCCCGAAGCCTCCCACTGCGCAGCGTGAGACGGCTGCACCCCATTGGACTACGAACGGACCCAACGCCTAGACGCGCATCGGCATCAGGACATAGAGCGCGCGGTCCTCGCCGCCGTCCTTGACCATGGTCGGCGATCCGGGATCGGCCAGCAGGAACTGCAGCGTGTCGCTCTCGAGCTGGCCGGAGATGTCGAGGAGATAGCGCGCGTTGAAGCCGATCTCGAAGCTGTTGGCCGCATAGTCCACGGCCAGTTCCTCGGTCGCGCTGCCGCCGTCGGGATTGGTGACGGACAACACGAGCTTGTCCGGGGCGATGGCGAGTTTCACGGCGCGGCCACGCTCGCTGGCGATGGTCGACACGCGATCGACGGCCGACATGAACTGGCTGTTCGAGACCTTCATCGACTTGTCGTTCGACTGCGGGATGACCCGCTGGTAGTCGGGGAAGCTGCCGTCGATCAGCTTCGACGTCAGGGTGATCGGGCCGATCACGAAGCGCACCTTCGCCGCCGAAACTCCGACGGTGATCGGCGCGCTCGAGGCTTCGATCAGGCGATGGATCTCGTGCACCGTCTTGCGCGGCACGATCACCCCCGGCATGCCCTGGGCGCCTTCGGGCAGGTCGACGTCGAGCTGCGCCAGGCGGTGACCATCGGTGGCCACGGCGCGCAGCGTCGGCTGCCCACTCCGCTCGGCGGTGTGGAGGTAGATGCCGTTCAGGTAGTAGCGCGTCTCTTCGGTCGAGATGGCGAAGCGGGTCTTCTCGATCAGGCTTTTCAGATCGGCCGCCGGGATCTCGAAGGTGTGGCCCATCTCGCCCGCGGCGAGATCGGGAAAGTCGTCGGCGACGATGGTCTGGAGAGCGAACCGCGACTGGCCGGCCCTGATCGTCAGGCGCTCGCGCTCGGCGTCGCGGACCATCTCGATCTCGGCGCCTTCGGGGAGCTTGCGGACGATGTCATTCAGCATGTGCGCCGGCACCGTGATGGCGCCCGGCTGCTGGACGTCGGCCGATACGGCTTCCACGACCTCGCGTTCAAGGTCGGTCGCCTTCAGTTCGAGCGACGATCCGACAGCACGCAGAAGCACGTTCGAGAGAATGGGTATCGTGGTGCGGCGCTCCACGACGCTCGTGACGTGTCCGAGCGCGCGCATCAGCTCGCTCCGTTCGATCACCAGCCGCATAGCCCAAGCCTCATCAAAAATGCCTGCTTTCGCCCCTGATCTCGGCCCGCCACAAGGAAACGGTAGCTCCGCCCCGCGCCGCCCAACACCTCAGGACGACGCTCGTTTCACGCCACGATCGGGAGAATCGTTGTGGGGCGAACTTGTACCGAACGCGCTCGTTTGGCAAGGGAAAGCAATTGTGAACGACAATCAGACGGCGGTCTGCAGGGCCGCGATGCACGCCCGGCCGCGGGACCGTCAATCGGCCGCGAACGTCATCCCCTTGCCGACGGCGAGTGGCACGAGGCACTGGTCGCCGAACGCCTGCAACAGGGCGGACATTGCCCGCCATCCGGTGCAGTGCCCGGCCGCGATGGTGGTGAGCCCGAAGCCCGCGAGGTCGCGCACCGTCTCGGGGATGATCCGCTCGTTGGTGCCAGACAGGTGAAGGCCGCCAAGGGCGCAATGAAGCGGGACGCCGGGAAACGACTCCCGCACGTGCGTCAGCACGTTGACGATGCCGGCATGGGAACAGGCCGACAGGACGACCATGCCCTTGCCGCGCACATGGAACGCCACGCACCGCTCGTCCATCAGCAGTTCGTCCGGTTCCCAGCCCGTGCCATCGGTCGTTCGCCGATGCTGGCCGGGCAGTCCGCGCTCGTAGGGCGTGACGCGCGGGATCTCGCCACTGACCCAGGCGAAGCCGTCGATGGCGAGGCTCGCCTCACGGGTCGCGATCACCTCGGCGCCATGGAGAGCCAGCGCGCGTGGCGAAGGGACGTCCTCCATCAGGCGGAACGTGCCGTCGGCGTTCTTCGATGCGCGCTGATGAAACATGTCGGGATGGGCGTAGTAGGGCACGCTGCGCGGGCCACCCGCTCCCCGGATCAGGTCGAGGGCCCGGAGCATGCCGCCGCCGTGGTCCCAGTGCCCGTGACTCAGCACGACGGCGCCGACCTTGCCGAGATCGGCGCCGAGCCGTTGCACGTTGCGGGCGAACGTATCGGCCTCGGGCCCCGTGTCGAACAGCAGCGTCCTCGTCTCGTCGCCGCGCCGGAGCGTGACGAGGCAGGACAGCCCGTGCGCCGCACAACACAGACAATCGCCGGCCACGAGGCCGACACCGCGCCGCTGCAGGCGCGTCAGCTCGGTCTCGACGAAACGCGGCGTCGAGGACAGGTTGTCGGTGACGTTGTCGACGAGGATCAGGATCTCGGCACTGTCGAGTTCGACCGGGGACGCCATGGCGATCAGGACCTCCGATGCATCAGGGCGCGATAGGTCTCGATGACCTGGCTATCGTCCTCGTGGCCGTGGCCCATACCGGACGCGGCAAGGAACAACTGGTGGGCCGCCGCCGCGAGCGGCAATGCCATTTTTGCCGCGCGTCCGGAATCGAGGACGAGCCCCAGGTCCTTGACGAAGATGTCGACGGCGCTGGTGACGATGTCGTCGTAGTCGACCATGCGGGGGCCACGGGCCTTCAGCATCCAGCTCTGCGCGGCCGAGCCCGACAGCACCTCCAGCGCCTGCTTCGGATCGATCCCGGCACGTTCAGCGAACGCCAGACCTTCGGCGGCGACGGCGATATGGACGCCGCACAGGAGCTGGTTGACGACCTTCATGGCCGCACCCTGCCCCGGATGCTCGCCGAGATGGAACAGGCTCGAGCCCATGGCTGCCAGAACGGGGCGCGCCTTCTCGAAGATCGGCTTCGGCGCCGCCGCCATGATGGTCAGCGTGCCCGTCGCCGCGCCCGTGACGCCGCCAGAGACCGGGGCGTCGATGAAATGGCGGCCCGACTTCTCGACCCGGCGCGCCATCGCCTCGACCCGGTCGGGCGAGCACGTCGAGCAGACGATCACCGTCGCTTCGGGCTTCAGGGCTTCCAGCGCCAGCTTGTCGAACAGCACGTCCTCGGCCTGATCGGCGTTGACCACCATCAGGATCAAGAGGTCGGCGCCGCGGGCCGCCTCCTCGACACTGGCCGCGCCGGTGCCGCCGTGCGAGGCGAGACGCGCCACAGCCTCGGGCCGCATGTCGTAGCCCGTCACATGATACTGCTTCTTGACGAGCGTTTCCGCCATCGCGGCGCCCATGGCGCCGAGGCCGATGAAGGCAATGTTTCGATGCATGGTCCGCTCCTGGCTGCTCCGCGGCGGCAACCGGACGACGCCACCGCCGCCAGATAACCAGACTCGGAGCGCGATGCCAACGCAGCTCGCCCGTCAGCTCTCGTCGCGGGTGTTGCCTTTATCGACGCCCGGGCGCGTCGATGGCGAGCGTCTGCGTGATGAACGCGTGCGTCGGCGTGGCGATGCCGTGCTTCTCGCCGAGCCTGACGACCGCGCCTGAGAGATAGTTGACCTCCAACGGCTTTCCGGCCTTGCGATCGTGCGCCATCGACGACGTCATGGCGGCGGGTTGCCCTTCGATCGCCTTCCAGACGCGCGGATAATCCTCCGCCGAGATCTCGACGCCCGATGCGGCGCCGACGGCGATCACTTCGCGCACGGCGGCTTCCATCAGGGCACGCGTCGCAGGCGTCTCGCGGATCGGACCGGCCGTCGAGCCGGTGAGCGACGACAGGCCGGAGAACGGCGCCAGCAGCGCGAACTTCAGCCAGATGTCGCGGCGGATGTTCTTCGACAGCACCGCATCGATGCCGGCGGCCTTGCACGCCGCGTGAAATGCTTCGAGGCGCGGGTGGGCGCTGCCGTCCGGCTCGCCGAACTCGATGCGG
>JBGSJD010000150.1:0-2278 GCA_041742195.1 Hyphomicrobiaceae bacterium | reverse complement strand
GCCATGTAGAGCGCGCCGCCGCCGTAGTCGCCGACGAGGTTGAGTGGCGGCACCGGTCCGCCCGCCTTCGTTCCGATCGCGTGGAGCGCACCGGTCAGCGCGATGTAGTTGATGTCGTGGCCGGCGGTATGCGCAATGGGGCCGTCCTGGCCCCAGCCTGTCATGCGGCCATAGACGAGACGCGGATTGCGCGCAGCCATGACATCCGGGCCGAGGCCGAGCCGTTCCATGACGCCCGGGCGGAAGCCCTCGATGACGATGTCCGCGGCGGCGCAGAGTTCCAGCGCGGCCGCGACGCCGTCCGGGCTCTTCAGGTCCAGAGCAACGTTGCGACGGCCGCGCAGCGTCGTGTTCGTCCGTGGATCGCGCGGATCGCGGCCGACGTGATCGGCGCGGTCGATGCGCAGCACGTCCGCTCCCATATCCGCCAAGAGCATACAGCAGAACGGTCCCGGGCCGATCCCGGCGAACTCGACGACCTTGATACCCGACAGCGTTCCCATCGATGCCTCCCGTGCGTTTCCCGTGAGGCTCTTCGACCGATCATCATCGGCTGGCCTCTTCTCCCGTCGGCGACGATGGTGGCAGCCGGCGCAGCACCTGCCAAGTGACGGTTGTCCCGTCGAGGATTGTGGGACCCAGAACGATGGGCTTATCGTCGTGGTTCCCGCAGGCTTCGGTGACGGTGGTGCCGGAGCGCACAGACAGTGGAGCTTCCATGCGCGATCCCAAGGCGCTGATCTCGACGGACGAGCTGGCCAGCCTTCTCGGCCGGCCCGATGTGCGCGTCTACGACTGCACCACCTATAATACGCCCGCGCCTCCCGGGGTGGACGAGCCCTACCTGCCGGAGGCGGGGCTGAAAACCTTTCGCGAGGCGCACATCCCCGGTGCCGACTTCCTCGATATCCAGGGCGAGTTCTCCGACAAGGGGACGCGGCTCTGGTTCATGATGCCGACGGATACGGCACAGCTCGAGGCGGCGTTCGGACGGCACGGGATCGGCAACGGCGTGCGCGTCGTGCTCTACAGCGTCGGCACGATGATGTGGGCGACGCGATTCTGGTGGATGCTGCGTTCGCTCGGCTTCGACAATGTCGCCGTGCTCGACGGTGGACTCGACAAATGGCGGGCCGAGGGGCGGCCGATCGAGAACGGTGATCCGAAGGGCTATCCCGCCGCCACCTTCGTCGCGAAGCCGCGGCCGGGGCACTTCGTCGGGAAAGACGAGGTGCTGGCCGCGATCGGCGATCCGAAGTCGGTCACCGTGAATGCGCTCGGGCCGCAGTTCCATGCCGGTCTGGAACCCAGCCGCTATGGCCGGCCGGGCCGCGTTCCCGGCAGCGTCAACGTCTCGGCGGCGACGCTGGTCGATCCCGCGACGAAAGGCTTCACGAGCCTCGA
Source organism: Hyphomicrobiaceae bacterium (assembly GCA_041742195.1). Classification (GTDB taxonomy): domain Bacteria; phylum Pseudomonadota; class Alphaproteobacteria; order Rhizobiales; family Hyphomicrobiaceae. The sequence continues at coordinate 874 of JBGSJD010000150.1, read as the reverse complement.
CGACGCGGCGCGGAAGCTCGAGGCGAATGGCGTCACCAAGGACAAGCGCGTGATCGTCTACTGCGGCGGCGGCATCTCGGCGACCATCGACCTCTTCCTGATGCATCAGCTCGGCTACGACGACATCACGCTCTATGACGCGTCGATGGGCGAATGGGCGCGCGACACGAGCCTGCCGATCGAGACGGACCGCAGCTGAAAGCGGGCGTGGCCACCGCGTGTTTGGCGGTTTCCCACGCTCGGGCAAGTGTGCCATCGTTTCGAAGACGGCTCCGGGCAGAGCGCGCGGAGCCGAGAAACAAGGCGCAACAAGCGCCGTCACCCGGAGGAAGACATGTCCAAGATCGACGGCGCGACGCTGATGGCGCAAAGCCTGAAGGAACAGGGCGTCGAGTATATGTTCGGCGTGGTGGGGTTTCCCGTGCAGCCGATCGCGGCCGCAGCGCAGAAGGCCGGCATCACGTACATCGGGATGCGGAACGAGCAGACGGCGTCCTACGCGGCGCAGGCGGCGGGCTACCTGACGGGCCGGCCGGGCGCGTGCCTCACCGTCTCGGGTCCCGGCGTCGTGCACATGCTCGCCGGTCTCGCCAACGCGCAACAGAACTGCTGGCCGATGATCGGCATCGGCGGCGCGTCGCCCACGTACCAGAACGGCATGGGCGCCTTCCAGGAGGAGCGGCAGGTGCAGATCGCATCGCCGTTCTGCAAGTTCGCGCATGCGATCGAGCATGTGCATCGCATCCCGTTCTATGTCGAGCTCGCGGTGCGGCAGTCGATCTACGGGCGGCCCGGGGCGAGCTATCTCGATATCGCAGACGACATCATTCGGGGCGAGTGCGACCCGGCCACGGCGCCGATGCCGCCGCGCAGC
>JBGSJD010000149.1:0-5497 GCA_041742195.1 Hyphomicrobiaceae bacterium | reverse complement strand
CGCCCGGGCCGCGACGACCGTGACGGCGCTCGCGGCCGCTCTGTTCGCTGGCGATCCGTCGCTGACCGCCTCCGATGTGCGCGAACGCGTTCTGGCCCAAGCCAGGAAATCGGGCAGCGGTCCACCGGAATTGCCCGGCCGCACCATCGGAAAATGATGATGAAGTACACAATCCGCCCAAAACGCAGGCTTGTCTTGCCTTGGGCGAGGCAATTAGCTCGCGGTTGAGGGCGCGCGACGCGCCGAAGTGCGGGAGCGGTCGCGATGGGCGACAGGGTTGAGGTCAGCCGACTGGTGCGCGGTCCGCGCCCGCCGTGGTTGAAGGGCCGCCGGCCACCTGAGATCGTTGCCTGGGGGCTGGGCGAACTGTCACCGGCCGGCATCGGCCACAACAACGGGCCTCCACTCGAAGAGACCGTCAACGACGCCTTCGTCCGCTACCGCTGGCGCAAGGCCCATCGTGAGGCCTGGAAAAATCCGTCGATGTCGATCATGCGCTTCCGCGTCGCCCGGGCCGAGGCCGCAGGCGTCACCTACGAGGACTACATGCGCACGCTGCTCGATACCGGGCGCCACATGCAGGCCGGCGACGAGCCGCGCAGCGATTGAGCCGAAAGCGGCGCGCCACCTCACTCTCCCGGTGGCACGCCCTTGCCCTCGGCCGTGCTGGCCTTGGCCGACGCGGCGTCGATCTGTGCCTCGCCCGTCTCGGTCTGCCACGGGATCTCGGCCTCGCGCGTCTCGACGAGCTTGCGGTACGGCAGCGCGAACTTGAGCGTCGTGTCCCCCATCCGCCGCTTGAGCTGGATGGTCCGGATCATCTCGCGGATGCGGGGCTGGATCTCGGTCCGCCACCGCGTCCCGTTGAAGACGCCATAGTGACCGACCCCCGGCTGCACGTAGTGGTACCGCTCGTCGACGGCCACGTTCCGGCACAGGTCGTGCGCCGCCTCGGTCTGCCCGAGACCGCAGATGTCGTCCCGCTCGCCCTCGATCGTCAGCAGCGCCGTTTTGCGGATCGCCGCGCAGTCGACGAGTTCGCCGCGGTGCCGCATGCGCCGGTCGGGCAGATCGTGGGCCTGGAACACGGTCTCGACCGTCTGCAGATAGAATTCCGCCGTCAGGTCCATGACCGCGAGATACTCGTCGTAGAAGCGCGCGTGCTGCTCGACGCTGTCGCAGTCGCCCTTGACGAGGTTGTGGAACAGCTCGACGTGCGCGTTCGTGTGCCGCTCGAGGTTCATCGTCATGAACCCCGTGAGCTGGATGAAGCCCGGATAGACCGGGCGCATGAATCCGGCATTCGGGAACGGCACCCGCGCGATCACGTTGCGCTCGAACCACTCGATCGGCCGCTTTCCAGCCAACTGGTTTACCACCGTCGGGTTGCGGCGCGTATCGATGGGCCCGCCCATCAGGGTCAGCGACGAGGGCTGACAGTCGCTCCCGCGTTGCGCCATCACGGCCGTCGCGGCGAGCGCGGGCACCGATGGCTGGCACACCGCGATGACGTGGGTGTTCGGCCCGAGGAATTCGACGAACTCGATCAGGTAGTCGACGAAATCCGCGAGATCGAACTGCCCGAGCGCGAACGGCACGTCGCGCGCGTCCTTCCAGTCGGTGATGTAGACGTCGTGCTCGGGCACCATCGCCTTGACGGTGCCGCGGAGCAGCGTCGCATAGTGCCCCGACATCGGCGCGACCAGCAGCACCTTGGGGTCGTGGCGCCGGCCGATGACCGCCTCGTCGCGCTCGAAGTGCAACAGATTGCAGAACGTCTTCTCGAGCACGACGTTCTCGCGCACGGGCACGGGAAAGCCGTGGATTCGTGTCTCGGTGATGCCGAACTCGGGCTTCCCGTAGCGCTGCGTGATCTTGTCGAACACTTCGCAGGCGGCCGCGACCTGCTTCGCGGCGTAGGTCTGCCCCATCGGATTGAACGGCAGCTCCAGCGTCCGCTTGAGGTTCATGGCAGCGAGCCGCCACGGCGCGGTCAGAACGCGCGCCATCTCGTAGGCGTGATATTGCATCGCGAAGACTGCTCCGATCGTCGATCCTGCTGCATCGCAGCATGACAGGCTCGTCGCGACAAGATGGGGAATCACCCTGTCACGGTTAACGAAGCCATTCCCTGTGGGCAAACCGGGGCGTTGGACCGCGCCGCTAGAACTCGACCTCGAGTTCGATCATCTCGTCCGGCTCGGTGAGCGCACTCGCTTCCCACTCCTGGAGGAGCGGCCACGACTGGATGAGCTCGGAATAGGCGGCGAGCGGCCCGTTCAGCTCGACCGCATAGGTCCGGAACCGGGTCACGACCGGCGCATACATCGCATCCGCGATGCTGAGCTTGCCGAACAGATAGGGGCCTCCGTAGGTTTCGAGGCACTCGGTCCAGATGGTCTTGATCCGCTCGATGTCCGGCCGGGCGCCGGAGAACACCTTGAACGTCTTGTGCCGCGCCTTGAGGTTCATCGGCAGCGCCGAGCGCAGATTGTAGAAGCCGGAATGCATTTCACCCGAAACGGCCCGGCAGTGCGCCCGCGCTGCAATATCGGCCGGAAGCAACCCGGCCTCCGGGAACGCTTCGTTCAGATATCCCGCGATCGCCAGCGTATCCCAGACGACCACTTTGCCGTGCGTGAGGCGCGGCACCAGCATCGAGGGCGACAGCAGCAGCAGTTCCTGGCGAGCGCCCGGATCGTCGAGCGCGACCCTCTGCTCCTCGAAGTCGAGCCCGGCCATCTTGCACAGGAGCCAGCCCCTGAGTGACCACGAGGAATAGTTCTTGGACGAGATCGTGAGCGATGCTGACGCCATGCGTTACCGTCACCTGTGCCGGAGGACGTGCCCGAGGGCCCACGTCCGGGAAGCGCGTGAGATGTGTCGCAACAGCGAGCCGGGCAAGCGGGCGGAGGATCGGTCTGCCTGAAGGATCGGCTGGCTTGCGAATTTATTCTCTCGCAGTGCGGTATGAATTGCACTATCTTTTTTTGCAGTGCGGCAAGGCTTCGTTTGCGGGGCTCACACGGAATGCTCTACCACGTCTATCAATTCCAGGACGATCTGATCGCACCGTTCCGGCAGTTCGCTTCGGCGTCCATGCAATGGACCGCCGGTTTGTCGGGACAGGCGATGGCGTCCCCGCCCGGTCATTTCACGGCGGCGCTGGAAATGATCAGCCGCTTGAAGCTCACCCACGCACGACCACCCTTCGACATTTCGTCGGTCCGTGTCGGCAATCGCGTCGTGCCCGTGGTGGAGCGCGTGGCGCTGCGCCTCCCTTTCGGCGACCTCCTCCATTTCTCGAAGGATGTCGACGCCCCCCAGCCGCGCATCCTCATCGTTGCGCCGCTCTCCGGCCATTTCTCGACGCTTCTTCGCGGCACGGTCGAGACCATGCTGCCGGATCACGACGTCTACATCACGGACTGGGCGAACGCGCGCGACGTGCCGCTGTCCGCGGGGCCATTCGGTGTCGATGACTATGTCGACTACCTGATCCGCTTCTTCGAGGCCATCGGCCCCGGTGCGCACACGCTCGCGGTGTGCCAGCCGTGCGTGCAGACCCTGGTCGCCGTTGCCGTCATGTCGGCCGCGGATCATCCCGCGACCCCTCGCTCGATGACGCTGATGGCCGGCCCGATAGACCCGCGCCAGAGCCCGACCTCGGTCAACGAACTGGCAGTCAAGAAATCGCTGAGCTGGTTCGAGAGTTCGGTCATCACCAGCGTCCCGTCCCGCTTCGAAGGCCGCGGCCGGCGCGTCTATCCGGGCTTCGTGCAGCTGACGGCCTTCATGGCCATGAACATGCAGCGCCATCAGGCGGCCCATCGCAAGCTCTACGCCCATCTCTCCGCCAACGAGTTGGCCGAGGCGGCGAAGATCAAGGAGTTCTACGACGAGTATTTCGCCGTCCTCGATCTCGCCGAGGAGTTCTACATCGAGACCATCGATCGCGTCTTTCAGCGCGCCGAACTGGCCGCTGGCCAGTGGAAGCATCACGGCGTCCCCATCGAGACCAGCCGCATCCAGCGCACCGCGCTCCTCACTGTCGAAGGCGGTCGCGACGACATCTGCGGCATGGGCCAGACGACGGCGGCGCACGATCTCTGCTCCTCGCTCCGCCCGCACCTGAAACGCCATCATCTGCAGGCCAACGCTGGCCACTACGGCGTTTTCAACGGCAAGCGCTGGGAGCGCGAAGTCTACCCCGTCGTGCGCAACTTCATCCTGGCGCTGGAATAGTCGGGCTCTCTGCGGCGGGTCGGGCCGCGCACGGGCTTCGCAATGAACTCCGCCATTGGCATTGCGCCGCACCCCGGCCTACGCTCGTCTCCTTGTCAGCGACGCTGCGGAGACTGCGAGCATGGATGCCCGAAAGCTGCATGACGACGCCCTCGTGATCGACGGCCTCGTTTATCACTGCGACGGTGACGTGTCGGACCTCAAGGCCGGCGGCATCGACGCGCTGAACATCACCACCTGCCACTTCGAGGCCGACTTCCCCGAGGCTTGCGCCGAGATCGCCCGCTGGCGCGGCATCATCGATCGCCCCGGCTCGCCATGGCTGCAGATCGAGACAGCGGCCGATTTCGATCGCGCGCGGGCCGCGGGTAAGATCGGCATCATCATGGGCTGGCAGAACTCGCGCCCCGTCGCCGACGAACTCGACCGGCTCTATTTCTTCCGGCGTCTCGGCCTGCGCATCATGCAGCTCACCTACAATTTCAGGAACGCGCTGGGCGACGGCTGCCTCGAGCCGGAGGAGGCCGGCCTGACGCTTCTCGGCAAGGACGCCGTCCGCCTGATGAACGAGCTCGGCATCGCCATCGATCTCTCGCACGTCGGCCAGCGCACCATGTGGGGCGCCATCGAGCACTCGACGCAGCCGGTGCTCATCACCCATGCCAACGCCCGCGCCCTCGCCAATCTCGAACGCAACAAGACCGACGACATCGTGAAGGCGGTGGCGGCCAAGGGTGGCGTCATCGGCGCCAGCATCTATGGGCCCATGTGCTGGAACCAGGACCCGGCGCGCAAACCCGCCATCGACGACTACGTCCGCCACCTCGAATATCTGGTCGAACTGGCCGGCCCCGAGCACGTCTCGTTCGGCACCGATCTCGCGACCGGCACCAACTTCCAGCGCATGGCCTTCGAACGCGGACACTGGCGGCGCTGGGAAGGCATCAACCGCTTCAACCGGGTGTTCGGCGAGGACATCCCGTCGCGCTATCTCTCCGACTGCAACAAGCACTCCGACCTGCCGAAGGTGACAGAGGCCCTCGTGCGCCGGGGCTGGAAGGAAGACCACATCCGCGGCTATCTGGGCGGCAATCTGCGCCGCGTGCTGGACGGCATCTGGAGCGCCGGCCGCGCTTGACGCGCCCGCGAACACGAAGGGAATCCGCCATGCGCTTGAAGGACAAGTCCGCGCTCGTCACCGGCGCCGGCAGCGGCATCGGCAAGGCGATCGCCATCGCCTTCGCCGCCGAAG
>JBGSJD010000148.1:0-4263 GCA_041742195.1 Hyphomicrobiaceae bacterium | reverse complement strand
CGCCTCGCCGGCGGCATGGAGGTCGTCGTCGATCCGGCCCGTGAGCCCGGCCTCCACGACGGCACGGGCGAGCAGCGGCTGCGTGTCCGGTCGCAACGGGCCGTTGTGCTTGACGAGGCCTTCCAGCGTCTCGAACGTCAGGTTGAGGCCGTCCCAGCCCCAGTACTTCCGCTCGAGCCGCGTCACGACGCGGAGGCTCTGCGCGTTGTGATCGAACCCGCCCCAGCGCTCCATGGAGCGGTCGAGTGCGCGCTCCCCCGCATGCCCGAACGGCGGATGCCCGAGATCGTGCGCGAGCGCCAGCGCTTCCGCGAGATCCTCGTCGAGCCCCAGCTGACGTGCCAGCGCCCGCGAGATCTGGGCGACCTCCAGCGTATGCGTGAGCCGGCTCCGATAGTGGTCCCCCTCGTGCAGGAGAAACACCTGCGTCTTGTAGTTGAGGCGCCGGAAGGCTGTTGCATGGACGATCCGGTCACGATCCCGCTGGAACGGCGTCCGCATCGGACAGGACGGCTCGCCATGGACGCGGCCGTGGCTTTGCGAAGGATCGAGCGCCCACGGCGCGAGACAGCGCGGGGCGGGTTGCCAGAACGGTGCTATCGGTTGCATGCGCAGGCTCCGGAGCTCAGAGCCGCTTCTTATCAGTGATTCCCCGCCCTGCCATTTGACAGGCGCGCGCGGATGCCTATCTAAATACCGACCGCGACGCTCGGGTACCGGACCCGCCACCTCCGACGCGCGAAGATAGCCAGAGGTCACCATGACCGACACCGCGACTGCCGAGACGACGATCGTGCTGACACCACGAGCGGCCGCGCGCCTGAACGAGATCGCCGCTGGCGACCCCGCACGCCCGGTCCTGCGCGTCGCCGTGGAGGGGGGCGGCTGCTCCGGCTTCCAGTACAAGTTCGACTTGGTGCCCGCGAGCGAACCCGACGATCTGGTGATCCTGCGTGACGGGGCTGCGGTCGCGATTGACCCCGTATCGGTGCCCTACATGGAAGGCTCCGAGATCGACTTCGTGGACGATCTGATCGGCGCTTCGTTCCGAATCAAGAACCCGCAGGCGACGGCCGCCTGCGGCTGCGGCACGAGCTTCACGATCTGAAGCCCTGACCGCTACTTTAGTGCCAGTCCTGCGGTGCCAGATGGTACCAGCCGAGGACCAGCGCCAGCATGCCGATCGGCAACGCGACGAAGGTGAAGGCAAGCGCCCTGCGTCCGGCCTTGAGGCTGACCCAGGCACCGCAAATGCCGAGCAAAGGCACGATCCAGAGCAGGACGAAGGGATACTCGACGAGCCCGAACAGCCCGTAGCCGCGATTGATCGGCATCCAGGTGGCCCACGCGAGGGGCTCGGCGACAAAGAGGCTCACGAACGTCCAGGCGAACACGATGCCAGCGGACATGACGGCGTTGACAACCATCAGGCCCGCCATTGCCATCGACGCCTTTTTCGGAGCGGCAACGCCGTCCTCATAGTAACTGATCAGCATGGCACCTCGCCCGCGACGATCTTTCCACTGAGATATGGAACAGCGTACATTTACCCGCCGATAATGCTGCTTTTCACTTAATGAACCCTTTCCATGATCGATCTTTCTCGAGTGATCAGAGCGACAACAGATATGCGACCAGCGCCTTCCGCTCTTCGTCCGTGAGATCGCTACCGTAGGTGTGACCCGCGTTCGAATTGCCAGGCCGTGCCGTGTCGAAGCACCACCCGTCGGCCATCGCGACGGCGACAGGGTTGCATGTCGGAGCCCGATACCCGCCACGCACCGTGTCGATCTCGTCGAGCCCTCGCAGGAAGGCGCGCGGCCGTTCGGCGGGCGGCTTCAGCAGGTCGTCGAGCGTCGGCACCGAGCCGTTGTGCAGATAGGGTCCCGTCAGCCAGATGCCGTCGAGCGGCTGTGCCAGATAGCCGTCGTTCTTCTGGAACTGACTGAAGACCCACGGAAACTTCGGATTCTTGCCGTCCCGGTCATAGGCGTTGTAGGCAGCCGCCGCGGAAGGCGTCCACATGTCGATCCGGCCCGGGTCCGTCCCGATCTCGGCGCGCGGGATGATGGTCATCACCCGGCTGCCGTCGCGCCCGTGACACGCGGCACAGCGCTCCGCGAACAGCGCCCGCCCCCGCCCTGCGGCTTCGGCATCGATCGGGAACGGCGCCTTGGGCGACTTCAGAGCCTCGAGATAGCGCTTGATCCGGTCGATGGTCGCGTCGCGATACCCGTACTGGGTCACGCCGTCCCCGAGCGCGGAATTGACGATCACCTCCCGGAGATCGGAGCTGAGCCCGTCCCAGTGCCACGGCGTCGGTGACCGCAAGCGCTGTTTCTCGGTGACGTTCCACGCCGGCATGACGTCCGCGTGGTCGATCGTCTCGTCGACCGGTTGCTCCAGGTAGTCGAACTTCACCGGATTGAACGGCGACAACCGCCCAGGGCCCCAGTCCGGCCGGCTCCATGTCCAGTGGAACCGCATCCCGAGACGCGCCCGCATCTGGTCGCGCACCACCGGCAGGATGGCGAACCGCAACGCCTGCCGTTCGAGCCAGCCCGTCTGCGGAAACCGCTTCTGGATGACGTCGACGACCTTCGCCGGCTCCATCTCGGGCGAATCGGCACAGGCCCCGAGAAAGCGCGTGTAGGCGAGCGCATCGAGCCTGTTGTTCGCCCCGCCGACGAAGATCCGCGTCTCGCTCTCACCCGGCAGCCTGTAGGTCTGCACGTGGCACGCGGCGCACGTGATGGCGACCACCTCGGTCTCGAGCGGCGGCAGCCCGAGCCGCGTCCGCGACAGACCGACCGGCGTGGTCCGGTCCTTGCCGGTCGCCGGATCCGGCTCGTAGGTGAAGCCGAAGGCCCGATACCCCGTGCCGCGACCTTTCGGCATCAACTCCGAGCAGACGTCGGGCAGCACCGCCCAGAGCTTCAAGGGCAGGCCATCCGCCCCCTCGTTGCCGATGGCGCCGTACTTGAAGAACGCGGCATCGCCCTCCGTCCCCGCCGGGATCGCGTCGACCGGAGCCCGCGGCAGCGCCTGATCGTTGACAGCGACGGCGAGGTTGCCCCGCCCCGCCCAGAGTTCGGTCGCAATCACCTGACCGATGCGGGCCGTCATGGCCGCATGGCGCGGAAACGCCACGGAGAGCCCGACGAGCACGAGCGCGACCACGGCCCAGACGATGCGCCGGACGGGACGCCGTTGTCTGCCGATCCTGCCTGATTTGGTCGCCATCCCCGTCCCGGCCCCCGCGAGGCCCGCCTCCTCGTTTCGAACTCAGAATGTCAGCAGATAGCCGATGAGATCGCTCTTCTCGGCGTCGCTGAGATCGGTGCCGTAGAGGTGACCACCGTTACCGTTGCCGGGGAGCGTCGTGTCGAAACAGAAGGCCGCCGCATCTCCAGAAACATCACCGCCCGGCAGACACGCCGGCGCCACGAACCCGCCGGCCTCCGGATCGAGTCGCAGGAGTTCGGACTGCGCCGCATCCCGCCCGCGCCCTCTGAGGAACGCCCGTGGCCGCTCCTCGGGTCGACGCAGAAGATCGGCGAGCGTCGGCACCGATCCGTTGTGCAGATAGGGCGCCCGCGTCCACAGCCCGTCGAGCGGCATGTTGGCGTAGCCGTCGGTCTTCTTGAAGAAGCGGAACCGATGCTCGGGCTCGGTGCAGAACAGTCGGTCCTTCTGGTACTTCTCCATGGCCCGCGTGTAGCTGTCGAGGCGCCCCCGGTCGGTCGCGACGTAGGCATGCGGCTCCACCCGGCCGAGCCGCTCGCCCTCGAAGACGTATCCCTTGTCCGCGTCCTGATAACCGTGGCAGCTCGCACACGCCTGCATGTAGATCGCGCGCCCTCGCTCGACCCGCGTGGCCTCAGGCTGCCACGGTCCCTCAAGATAGGGGCTCGGGGGCGGCTTGAGTGTGCGGAGCCACGTCTCGAGCCGGCGGATCGAATCATGATCGACCGTCGCCTCGCTCACGCCCGCTCCCAGCGCCGCCGACAGGTTCCGCTCCCGGAGACTGGCGTTGTTGCCGTCCCAGTGGAGATGCATTCCCTTCCTGTCCCTCTCCCCCTGCAGGAAGATCGACGGGAAATCGCTCGCCGCGGCCCGCTCGCTGGGCGCGAGGCAGTCGGCCTCGAGCCCGAAGTTCATCATCTTGTAGGGGTTGAACGTATCGACGCGTCCCGGCCCCCAGCGCGTGACCTGCGTCGGACGCGTCGGCGCCACGGGCTGATAGGGGATCTCGAACGACGC
>JBGSJD010000147.1:0-2992 GCA_041742195.1 Hyphomicrobiaceae bacterium | reverse complement strand
GCGCGGGATGCGGCTTCGCGCTGACGGGGGCATCAGGTGTGTCCGCCGAGCGGGCCGGCTCCGGACCGGGCTGAGGCGACACGGCCGTTGGGGCTGGATACCGGCGCCCCCCAAGTCCCGATGCGACAGCGCCCGAAAGCTCCGGTGGGCCCGGCTCGATCATGGCGGTGCCGGTCTTGCCCTCGTCGCTGCGCCAAAGGATCTTCTGTCCGTCCTGCTGGATCGACAGGCACGTCGTATCGGCGTCGAGCCACTTGAACCATTTCTGGCAGAGCTTTCCGTTCCGGACCTGCCAGCGCCCGCGATCCTTGTCTGACCCGAGGTAGGCCGCGAGTGCCGAACCGACCGAGCCGGTCATCAGGCCATTGGCGCCGTAGTTCACGGTGATCGGCAATCCGACCGGCGTGTCGATCTTGACGGTCTTGCCACTGACGGCAGCTTTGAGGGCGTCGTCGCTGAGCGGCTGCGGCGCGGCATGCGCGCTCGCTCCCGACAGCACCAGTCCAATGATCAAAGCCTGCCGACGCATCTACGCGCGCTCCACCCCGTGCCGTCGCAGCGATTGCCTGTTCGACGTCGAACCTAGGCCGACCAGAGGGCCGCAATTCGACGTCATTGAGGCCCTCGTAAGGCCTTCGGCGGATCGGCGGTCACCCCCGCGACGACTCGACTGAGCTTGATCACGGAAGGGTTAATTTTCCATGACCGGCGGACCTGTGGTGGTAACGATTGGGATGCGATCGGTCGCCGCACTGGCGGTCAGTAGATCGTGACGCCGCTGTCGACCGAATAGACTTGGCCTGTGGTGATCGCGGCCTCGTCGGACGCGAGATAGACCGCCATGTTGGCGATGTGGATCGGCTGGCCGAGACCGAACAGATGGCTGTCCGCGAGCTTCTCGAGCGCCGGATTGACCTCAAGCAGCTTCTTCACCCGGTCGGAGAGCGTCACCGATGGTGCGATCGCGTTGACCCGGATCTTCTGCTTCGCATGATCGAGCGCCATGGCCCGGGTCAGCGAGGCGACGCCGCCTTTGGCCGCCCCGTAGCAGGCGCGGCCGGGCACCGCCATGAGGGCGAGGTTCGAGGCCATGTTGATCACCGCGCCGCCGCCCGACCGCGCGATCTCGGGGATACCGATCTTCGAACAGAGGAACGTGCCGAAGAGATCGAGCTTCATGACGCGCCAGAATTCCTCCTCTGACGCCTCGGTGACTGGCCCGTCCTCCGGCGTTGAGCCGCCCGCGTTGTTGTGCAGCACATGAAGGCCACCATACCGCTTCACCGTTTCGGCGATCGCCGCCGTGACGCTCGTCTTGTCCGTCACGTCGCACCGGATGAAGAAGGCGTCGCCACCCGCATTCCCGGCCCGCGCGCGCGCCGATGCGGCAGCCGCCTCGCCGAGATCGGCGTTGATTTCCGCCACCGCGACCCGTGCGCCTTCCTCGACGAAGCGCTCGACGGTCGCCCGGCCTATGCCGCCGCCTGCCCCTGTGATGAACGCAATCTTGCCCTGCAGTCTTGGCCCGGCCATGGGTCGCCTCCCGATGTGTCCTCGTTGCTCGCGGGCGAATGGTTGCCCACCGCGACGCCGACCGCAACGGGGATGCGCCCGCCCGTCAGATCGAGAGCCAGCCGCCGTCCATGGCGATGGGTTGCCCGGTCATCTCGCTGGCGGCGTCCGAGCAGAGAAACACCACGAGATCCGCGATCTTCTCCGGCGGAATGAAGCGGCCGGACGGCTGCCGCGTCAGCAGAAACTGTCGCGCGGCCTCGTCCCAGTCGAGACCATCCCGCGCCATGCGCTCGCGCACCTGCCGCTCGGCGTGCGGCGTGATCACCGAGCCCGGCGCGATGGCGTTGCAGGTGATGTTGTCGGCCATGGTCTCGAGCGCCACCGCCTTGGTCAGCCCCATCAGGCCGTGCTTCGCCGCGACGTAGTCGCTGCGCCCGATGGTACCGGTCAGCCCCCAGCACGACGAGATATTGACGATCCGCCCCCACTTTGCAGCCCGCATGGCCGGCAGGCACGCCTGCGTCAGGAGAAACGGCGCCGTGAGGTTGACGGCGAGCGCCCGCTGCCACGCGTCGGCCGGCATGTCGTCGACGGAATGGAAGTTACGCGTCGCCGCATTGTTGACGAGGATCGCGACCGGGCCAAGGTCCTGTGCAGCCGCCGCCGCGAGCGCCTGGACGTCCGCCCCCGACGCGAGATCCGCCGGATGGAACGCAACCGCCTCGCCGGAGATCGCCTTGATTTCCGCGCACAACGCATCGGTGACGTCCGGAGTGCCGAGACCGTTGAGCATCAATCGGCACCCCTGCCGGGCCAGCGCCTTCGCGATCTCCGCGCCGACGCCCCCGGTTGCACCGGTCACGATGGCCACCCGTCCCCGGATGCGGGCGTCGATGGCAAGCGGATGGTCGGACATTCTTCTCTCGCCGTCTGTTCGAGTTGCGTGTGATGACTCGGACCGCGGAAGCCGCCCGCCGGCAGGTGGCGGAAAGGCCTCTCAGCCTTCCGCGAGGCTGACGATGAGCGTTCCCTGATTGACCTGCTGCCCCTCTCGCACCGCGACCTTGGCGATGGTCCCGTCCCGGAGCGCATGCAGCACGTGCTCCATCTTCATCGCCTCGACGACCGCGATCCGGTCCCCCTTGGTCACCGCATGCCCTTCGCTGACGAAGACGCGCGCCACCTTGCCGTTGATCGGCGCCCGCACCGTGTCGCCGGTATTCCCGTCATCGACGGAATTGGCGTCGTATGTCGGTCGGCTGACGACAACCGTCTCGCCGTCCAGGATCGCGTGGAGAGTGCCGCCATGGGAGAACCGCTCCATCGCACGGCCGTCGCGGGAGACGGCGGTGCCGTCGCGGGTCTCGACGCTCGGCCACCCCTCGTTTCCCCTTGGCCAGAGCACCCGGAACACATCCGGTGTCCCGTCGACCAGCAGCGTCACGGTCGACGTCCGCCCGCCGCCGAGCTGGAAGCC
>JBGSJD010000146.1:0-9096 GCA_041742195.1 Hyphomicrobiaceae bacterium | reverse complement strand
GGGCTTATTCTGCGGGTACCGTCATTATCGTCCCCGCTAAAAGAGCATTACAACCCTAAGGCCTTCATCACTCACGCGGCATGGCTGGATCAGGCTTTCGCCCATTGTCCAATATTCCCCACTGCTGCCTCCCGTAGGAGTCTGGGCCGTGTCTCAGTCCCAGTGTGGCTGGTCGTCCTCTCAGACCAGCTAAGGATCGTCGCCTTGGTGAGCCTTTACCTCACCAACTAGCTAATCCTACGCGGGCCCATCCAATGGCGATAAATCTTTCCCCTCACGGGAATATACGGTATTACTCCAAGTTTCCCTGGGCTATTCCGTACCATTGGGAAGGTTCCCACGCGTTACTCACCCGTCTGCCACTCCGTATTGCTACGGCGTTCGACTTGCATGTGTTAGGCCTGCCGCCAGCGTTCGTTCTGAGCCAGGATCAAACTCTCAGATTGAAAGTTTCATTCTGGTTCTGGCTTGGAGGTTACTCCAAGGATCTGCGTAACGGGCACCTTCACACTTGATGTGCGCCTTCCGATTTCTCGGCCGACACCCATCATGGTGATGGCTTAGAAACGCAGTATCGCCAGAGTCTCTTTCAGTCTCACATCGTGACTAGCACGACCTTGAGACCCGCCAGGACTCCGCCGCCTGCGCTTCTCTTCCTTCGATTAACTTGTCAAAAAGCGCCACTTCGAGGAACAGAAATCCCTCAGCGATCCGGTTTCCCGGTACCGCCGACCAAAATGCGAACCACTTCAGGGAAGACCCTGAGAGGTCCGCGTCGGTTCGAGAGATTTCGTCGTCCGAAGGTCCGAGGCAGCCGGTCAACGGCGCCGCGAACGAGTGGAGGTTTAGCCCCCACCCCCTTTCCTGTCAACACTCATCGAAAAAAAAAGCTTCACATTGGCCCGGGAGCCCCCCCAACATCCTGATTCGTCTGTGAACTTTTTGCGACGCGACGGACTGCAATTTGGTTGATGGCCGATCGTTGGAAGCCACCGAACTCGCCATTTGCGGAGCCCGACAATCGCCAGATTGCCGTGTCACAAGGGCTTACGCCGAGCCCGTAGATATGGTTAACTAACTGACAGTAAGAGCTTTATTGGGGGACGTGGGGTGAGCGCATCTGGGGTTGATCTGGCTGAACTGAGGCGGCACGCGCCGATCGGCAGTCCTAGCAAGTCGTCCCGGCGAGGTCAGGCGCAGGGGCTGCCACACCTCTACGCCTCCCGGCGCCGGCGCCCGTTGCCCGATCTTTTCATTACGGATCGCGCCGAGGCCAGGCGCGGTGGTGGCTTCAAGTGGTTCTTCAGCACCTGCCTCGCCGCCATGGTGGGTACGGTCGCGATCGGAGCGGTCATCTTCGGTTCTCTCGACCCTTCCACGGGATCGCGGCAGCTGGCCGAAGCCTTCAATACGTCTCCATCCAGACGGGCCGTCGCCCCAGAGCAGCGCGATACACGACCTGTGGATGGTTTGCCGTGGACGTTCCCCAAGTCCGACCGGCTCCAGGCCACGATGGATGCCGTCTCGACGCGCTACATCGTGCAGGACTCCATCCGCGAGCGGCGCTCGAACCGGGAGTACCTGCACCGGAAGCCCTATGCGCGGGTCCTGATCCGCCTGGCGGCCGTCGGCCCCGATCCGAACGTCAATGTCCCCCCCTTCAATCCTGTCCAGATCTTCGCCGCGACCAACACAACGCCGTCCGCACGGGATAGCGCCACCACAACGGCGGGACCTGAAGGGGGAACCGTGGGCATCCGCGTCGTTGAACTTCTCGGAAGCATACTGCCGACGGATGACGGCCAGGAGATCGACCCGCGGGAAGCGATCGAACTGGTATCGCGCACGATCTCGAACGAAGCCGACAGGGCCGACATACGGCCTTCGTTCGCGCCCGAGGGGATTGACCTCGCACGACGGGAAAAGAACAGCCAGACAAGCGCTTACACGACGACCCTCTATAAGACGTCGACCGATGTCGAGGATCTCGCCGACGAGTTCGAAGGCCGCATCGAACGCGTCCGCCTCGCCCGTGGTGAGACGCTGACCCGCCTGCTCCTGCGCATGGGGACTGACCCGTTCCAGGCCCGCGACATGGTCGAGGCCGCCCGCGGGATCGCCCCGGAGGCGACGATTCTGGCGGGATTCGAGGTCGAGGTAACGACGGCGCCGTCTCTCTCCGGCTCCGGCAAACCCGAGCCGATCCGCTACTCGGTGTTCTCACCTCAGGGCGAGCACAAGGTGACGGTCGAGCGCAATCCAGCCGGCGAATTCACGGCATCCGCCGAGCCGACGACCACGTCCCGGCGCTCGGCTGCATCGGCCGAGGCCGCCAGTCTCAGCCTCTATTCGAGCCTCTATGTCGGCGCGGTGGCCCAGGGCATCCCGGTCGAGACGATCCAGACGATCGTTCGCCTCCATGCCTATGAGGCCGACTTCCGACGTCGGGCACGGGGCAGCGATGCGGTGGAACTGTTCTTCGATGTCCGCGAGGACGAGCGCGGCGCAGACGGCACGCTGGGCGAACTGTTGCTCACGTCGATCACCATCGGCGGCACGTCGCAACGCTTCTATCGGTTTCGGGAACCCGACGGCAGCGTCGACTATTACGACGCCAACGGTCAGAACTCCCGCCGATTCCTCTTGCGCAAACCCCTGCGCAGCGACGACGTCCGCCTGACATCGGGTTTCGGCATTCGCTTCCATCCGCTCCTCAATCAGCGCAAGCTTCACAGTGGCGTCGATTGGGCAGCGCCCGTCGGCACGCCGATCGTCGCAGCCGGCAACGGCACCGTCGAAGAGGCCGGATACAAGGGCCAGTACGGAAACTACGTCCGGATCAGGCATGCCAACGGCTATCAGACCGCCTATGCCCACATGCGCAACCTCGCGCCCGGCACGATTGCGGGCACGCGCGTCCGCCAGGGACAGGTCGTCGGCTATCTCGGATCGACCGGATTGTCCTCAGGCCCCCATCTTCACTACGAAGTTCTGGTCGGCAATCGCTGGGTCGATCCCCTGTCGATCCACGTCCCCCGCGAAAAGCGGCTGTCAGGGCGCCAGCTTGCGGCGTTCCAGCGCGAGCGCGTCCGCATCGACGACCTGATGCGCCAGCCGCCGGTCCGCGTCAGCAGCATCGACCCCGCGCGCTGAGCCATTGCCCGGCAGCGCGATGGGATGACACGCGCGAGCCCCCCGGCTAGCCTCGCGGCAAATCGTTGCGAGGCAGGGAACCATGACGACACGGAAGTCCGTTGGCATTGTCGGCGCAGGAGCAGCCGGACTATGCGGCGCCAAGCACATGCTCGAGGAAGGGCTCGACGTCACCGTCTACGAGATCGGCAGCAATGTCGGCGGCATGTGGGTCTACCAGAACGACAACGGCCGATCGTCCGCATACAAGACCCTTCACATCAACACGGCGCGCGATCTGACCAACTTCTCCGACTTCCGTTTCGATGAGACGGTACCGCCATTTCCGTCCCACTGGGACATGGCCCGCTACCTCGCCGATTACGCCGATCATTTCGGCGTCACCCCTCACATCAGGTTCAATACACGCGTCGTTTCGGTGAAACCGGCGCCGTCCTATTCGCATGACGCTCCGCGCTGGCAGATTACCACGGAGTTCGGCGAGGTAATCGAGCATGACACGGTCATACTCGCGACCGGCCACCTGACGAAGCCGCTCGAAGTCCCGATGTTTCGCGACGCCTTCACGGGCGAGTATCTTCATTCGCACTATTATCGCGATCCTGCCCGTTTCGTCGGCAAGCGAGTTTGCGTGGTTGGTGTCGGCAACAGTGCGCTCGATATCGCAAGCGACCTTGCCGTCACGTCTGAAAAGGTCGTCCTCGTCGCCCGGTCGAGTGCGCTCGTCATCCCGAAACTCGTGTTCGGCCGCCCGTTCTGGGACACCATCAAGCCCTTCTACAAGCCATGGGTACCGGCCTGGCTCCGCACGAAAGTGCTGAAGTCCCTGGTCTACGTGGTGCAGGGCGACATGACGGCTCTCGGTTTCCCGTCCATCTCGAAGCGTGTCCACGCTACGTCCAACGCCAATATCGTCAATCACATCAAATACCGCCGCGTTCTGGTCGAGAACGGCATCGAGAAGATCGACGGCAAAAACGTGACGTTCGTTAATGGTCGCTCGGAGGAGTTCGACACGTTGATCGCCGCCACTGGTTACGTCATCGATCTTGATTTCCTCGACGAGCGCGTCATCGAGCGCCACGAAAGTCGCCTCGATCTCTATATGCGGATCGTACCGCCGGATTGGCGTGGCCTCTACTTCCTCGCCTATTTCAATTCGGACACGGCACTGAACTGGATCTGCGAAGGCCAGGTCCGGTGGCTGCGTGAGTTCGAAATGGGCCGCGCCAGACTGCCCGAGCGGGCCGAAATGTTGGCCGACATCGCGGCCCGCAATGCCTGGGTCGAGGGCCAGTTCAAGGACACGCCCCGCCATGGCATCGAAGTCGAGCATCTCCCCTATTTCGCGGATCTGAAGCGGACGCTCCGGCAGGCCCAGAAGCGCGCGGGACGTGCCGTTCGCGATGTCGGCATCGCAGCCGTCAACCGGATGCCCCATCGAACGCGCAGGACGGGTTAGTTCGGCGCCCGGAGAGAAACCAGCCCATGCGCTATCTTTTCGTCCACCAGAACTTCCCCGGCCAGTTCCGGCATGTGGCACGCGCGCTGGCAGCCACCCCGGGAAACGAGGTCTTGGCGCTGACCGACGAGAAGAACCTCCAGACCCTCGAGGGCGTCCGCGTCGCCCGCTACAAGTCGCCGCCTGCGCCCCCCGAAGGCCTGACAGCCTCGACTGCTACGGTCGTGTCGCGCTTCACGCGCGGCGAGGCTGTGGCGCGTGCCATGGTTTCCCTGCGCGAGCGCGGCGCGCCTCCCGATCTGATCGTCGGCCACCCCGGCTGGGGGGAGTTGCTGCTCGCGCGCGAGATCTTCCCGTCGACACCACTCATCGTCCACGCCGAATACTACTATCGCGCCGAAGGTGGCGACGTCGGCTTCGACCCGGAGTTCCCCGGTTTGAGCGATGGCCTGCGTGCCCGCCTGAAGGCGAAGAATCTGCCGCTTCTGTCGGCGCTGGCCGACGCGACGCACGCCATATCCCCCACCGCCTGGCAGGCCGCCTGCTGCCCCGAGGCTTACCGCCACGACATCGAGATCATCCACGAAGGCATTCGCACGGATCTCGTCACGCCCAGGTCCGACGCTGTCTTTGCCATCGGCGATGCCAGCCCGTTGCGCTTCTCCGCCGGCGACGAGGTCCTGACGTTCGTCAACCGCAACCTGGAGCCGCTCCGCGGCTACCACGTCGTCATGCGGGCGTTGCCCGCCATTCTGGCGGCCCGGCCCGAAGCGCACGCCGTCATCGTCGGTGGGGATCGGGTCTCCTACGGCGCCCCGTCGCCCGATGGCCGGTCCTGGAAAGACGTCTTTCTGTCCGAGGTCCGCGACCGGTTGCCGATGGACCGGGTCCATTTCGTCGGCCAGCTTCCCTACGCCGCCTTCGTGTCGCTGATGCAGGTGACGCGCCTCCACCTCTACGCCACATACCCCTTTGTCTTGTCGTGGTCGATGCTCGAGGCCATGAGCGCAGGTGCGCTGGTGCTCGGCTCGGCCACGGCGCCGGTCACCGAGATCATCGAGCACGGCCGCAATGGCCTTCTCTACGATTTCTTCGACGTGGACGGTCTGGCGCGTCAGGCGATCGACGCCTTGGCGCATCCGGAACGATACGCCGGAACGCGCGCTGAAGCGCGGCGCACCATCGTCGAGGCCTACGATCTCCATCGCATCTGCCTGCCGGCGTGGCTCGATTGCCTGGCGGACGTCGCAAGCAACGGTCGCCGCACCCCCAAGCCCCGATAGCGCCCCGCCGCTCGGCCATCGAGATCGCGCCCGGTCATCGCGCGATCCGGCTATCGACCACCTGCCGGCCAACGAAGAACCGCGCAGTCACAGGCTGGCCAGCCTTGCACGCCGAAAAGAACTCCTGCGCACGCCGGAGACAGCGCTCGCGGTTCCGCCCGGCGTTTTCGTGATTGTCGAAGAAGACGCGCGCGTTGAGAGCCGGCCCGAACTTCGGCAGGCCCGGGCACCGGGCCGGGCCGAGCTCGATCTCGCACAGCGTCTCCCTGACGTCGGCCGTGCCGGACCCGGAGCCCTGGCTGAGCAGGGCCGAGACGGCGGCAAACGCGGCTAGCCCGGCCACGCAAGCCCCGATCGCCAATGCAATCAGCCTCGACGAGATTGTCGCCTCCCGCTCGAATTTGCACGCCTCTGCATATCGGCAACCCGCCAGCGAGATGCAAGCACGCCGTCGCCCCCGTCCCCTCGCAATTCACGCGCGAGCGACTGGAATGCGACACCGTGCCGTGCTTCAGTTGATCCCGCCCAATTGCTCGACAGGACATGCCGTGACGCTTCCCGCCAAGGCAGAACCCATCTCCCAGCTCCAGCAGATCGCACGCGGAGAACTGGTCCTCGTCGTCGGTCCCTCTGGCGCGGGCAAGGACACGCTGATGCTTGCGGCACGCGATGCCCTCGCCGACGATCCCCGCATTCACTTCGCCCGCCGTATCGTCACCCGCAGCAGCCACGACGCGGCCGAAAGTCACGACACGCTCCCCCGCGAACAGTTCGACGAGGCGCGTCGCCAGGGTGCGTTCCTGTTGTCGTGGCAGGCTCACGGCCTCGGCTACGCGATCCCGCGCTCGGTCGAGCATCACCTTTTGGCGAACGGCGTCGTTGTCGCCAACGTGTCTCGCACGTCGATCCCCGAGGCCGAGCGGCTGGTTGGGAGCGTCACCGTCCTTCACGTGACGGCACCGCAAGACGTTCTGGCTTCGCGCATCGCAGCCCGCGGTCGCGAACCGCTCTCGGAGATTGCTGCACGCTTGGCGCGCCAGCCGCCGCTTGCGATAGCGACGGCCGAGTTGATCGAGATCGTCAACGACGCCGACATCGCTTCGGCGGCGGCTCGGTTGGCAGCTGTCCTCACCCGCCTCGCGGATCGCGCAGCGGCACCCTCGCAACGATCCTGAACCGGCTGTCGCGGCGCTCCTGCCGAAACAGCGTCAGCGCATCGATATCCACTGGTGCGCCCTCGAGGACACCCGCTCCATCGAACAGCGCGGCGAGCACGTCTTTCACTGGCTCGCGATCCGTCTCGTCGAGCGGCCCCGTCAGCGTCATGTGGAAACGAAACTCGTCGAGCACATACGGATAGCCGTAGCGATCGAGGTACTGCACCTGCCGCTCCGATAGCGGCGACTTGAGCCGCCGCGCTCGGTCCGCTTCGCCAAGCGGCGCCCGGTTCGCCTCGAGCCCCGTTACGACCTCGGCCGCCAGTTCCGATAGCGCCGCGCACGGACCGCTGGGCACGAGCGCCACGAACCGCCCAATCGAGGCCACCACGAGGCGCGGCAGTACGATCGGCGCGAGCCCCTCAGCGAGACGCGCCAGTTCCGCCATCAGATCCTGCTCGGTACGTCCCTCGGCCAGATGGAACGGCGCTTTCAGCGTGCCATGAAACCCATATCGTCGCGGCTCTTCGGTCAGCGTGGCCCAGCGCGGGCCCGACAACCCGGCAACCGCCGGAGACGGCACGTCGCAACCGGTCGCGGCATCGTAGCCTATGACCGACGATCCCAGTCGCCAGAGCCCGCCCTGCGGCTCGGGCGCGAAATAGATGGCATAGCGCGTCATCCGCCGTCGCCCCCGCTACATCAACATCACCTGCCGTCCCTCGCACCAGAGACCGCGCACCACCGGCGTCTCGCCGACGACGCGATACCGGAGCACGTCGGCCCGGAGCCCCGCCCTCAGATGCCCGCGGTCGTCGAGACCGAGCGCGTCCGCGATCGCCCACGTCACCATGCCGATCGTCTTCGGCAACGGCAGCCCGTGACGTGTCGTCAGCGTGTGCACGGCTTGCAGCAGGCTCGACGGCACATAGTCAGAAGAGAGCCCGTCCAGCACGCCCTCGGTCGCCAGCGTCGCGACTGACACACCGCCCGAGTGCGACCCGCCCCGCACCACATTCGGTGCGCCAGCGACGGTCTTGAGACCCTTTGCCTTCGCCGCCGCCGCGGCCTCGACCGTGGTCGGGAATTCCGAGATCACGACGCCCGCCGCCACACCCTCGTCCACATGCTCGGCCGTCGTGTCGTCGTGCGACGCGAGCGGAGTGCCGCGCGACCGGAACATGTCGACGACGATCGGCCACATTTTCGGGACGTTGCTGGCCGAAGCCTGCCGCGACTTGAGATGCGCCTGCCATTCCTCTTCGCTCTTGCCGGTCTTGCCGACCACGTACGTCCGCAGCGATGCGAGATCGCGCCACTGCCGCTGTCCCGGCGTGTGGTCCATCAGCGATCCGAGCGCCACCAGCGGATGATCGATGTGCGGCGCGATCACGTCGGCGACGTCGTCACCCGTCAGTTCGCATCTGAGATGCAGCTTGTGATCGATGCGGAACACACCCTCCGCCATGCCGTCCTTGATCGCCCGGATCAGCATCTCGAACGTATCGCGCCGCGAGATCGACGAGCCGGAATCGTAGCCGGCACAGATTGCATCATAGACCGTCGTCACGCCGGCCGCCGCCATCTGCGCATCGTGCGCGATTGCTGCTGCGAGTCCGTTCGGCCACAGCACCCCGGGCCGCGGCACGAAGTGCTTCTCCATATTGTCGGTATGCATCTCGATGAGACCCGGCGTCACCAGGTCCCCCTCGCAGTCGATCGCCGACGGCAGTGCGCTGCGCCCGTGATCGACGGCGCGAATCCCGCGACTGTCGAACGCGATGGTGCCCTCGACGACCTCCGTCTCGAGCACGATGCGGGCATTGGTGAGGATGGTCTCCATGCGGGTCCCGTTCCGGATGTGGGCTGAAATCAGATGGCGCGGCTTGTGCGCTCGTACTTCTCGAGGAAGGCTTCGGCGGTGAGATCGCGCACCTCAGTGTTCATGCGCCGGATGGCGTCATCCGGCCAGTCCCACCACGCGAGCCGTTCGAGCCGCTCGGCGATGTCGGCCGGAAACCGGCGGCGCACGGGGCGCGCC
>JBGSJD010000145.1:0-4187 GCA_041742195.1 Hyphomicrobiaceae bacterium | reverse complement strand
TGGGCCCGGTCGCTCTCCGACCTCGTCGGCGGCGCGACGGAAAAGATGTCGTCCCTCCTCGTGCGCCGGCCTCGCGCCGGACGCGCGTCCTGAGGAGCACCGATGGTCGCACCTCGCATCCTGCGCCGCTATCTGGGCCTGAGGTTCGCCGCGGCGACGCTCGGCACGTTCGCGCTCTGCTCACTGCTGATCTTCATGATCGACATCGTCGAGTTGCTGCGTCAGGCCGGCAAGTTCGGCCGCGTCCCTTCTGCCCGCATCGCCTGGATCGCCGTCCTGCGGCTCCCCGCCTACACCGAGTTGCTGCTCCCCTTCTGCGTGCTCGTCGGCTCCATCGGCACGCTGTTGATGTTCAACCGGAAATCGGAGCTGACGGTGATGCGCGCCGCCGGCATGTCGGCCCTCCAGTTCGTGCGTCCCGGCATCACCGTGGCCCTCCTGTTCGGCATCTTCTCGATCGCGGTCTACAACCCCGTGGCCGCGTGGGCGCGTGAGGAATCCGAGCGCCTCTTTGCCGAGGCGTTCGGTCGCGAACAGACGGTCCTGCGCAGCGACGGCAACGGCGCCTGGCTGCGTCAGGAAGGCAGTGACGGCGCCTCCGTGCTGCACGCGGCCTCCGCCCATTCCAGCGGCACCATCCTGCACGAAGTGATGTTCCTCCAGTTCGACCCACAAGGCCGTTTCATCGAACGCATCGATGGCTCGCGCGCGACCCTGTTCGATGGCTTCTGGGAGATCAATTCCGCCACCGTCACCCGCAGTGGACAAGTCCCTGAATCCTACGATGTCTACACGGTCTCGACGGCGCTCTCCCCGGAGCGCGTCGCGGATGCCCTGGGCAGTGCCATAACGGTGTCCGTGTGGGACCTTCCCGCCTTGATTGAAGTCACGGAAAAAGCCGGATTATCGGCGCACCGCTTTCGCGTTCAATATGCTCTTTTGCTGGCCCGCCCGGCGCTCCTCGTCGTCATGGTCCTTTTGGCCGCAACTGTGTCTTTGCGGTCATTCCGCTCCGGTGGCATCCAGACTATGGTCGGCATAGGGCTCGTGGGAGGTTTCGGATTCTTTCTCTTCTCGGAAATCTCTCGACAGGTGGGGATAGCAGGCTTGGCGCCGCCGCTGCTCGCGGTGGTGACACCTGTTGTATTGGGCTTTTGTGGTGCGCTGCTCGTTCTGCTGCACCAGGAGGATGGCTGAGTGGCGCGTAAGGGGGACACAGCGCTGGCGGGTCGGATGCGCGCGGTGCTGCGCGCGCTGGGTCGCGCGTGCGCCATCACCCTCGTCGTTCCCGTTGCAGTTGGGGTGTCACCGGCCAACGCCCAGAGCGCCTCCAATGGCCTGAGCCCAACCTCGCGCTCCTCGCAGTCCAGTTTCCCCTCGCAGCCCGGCGGCCCCCTCGGCGGGCCGATCCAGAAGATCGACAAATCGCAACCTCTGTATCTGCAGGGCGACGAGCTGATCTACGACACGCGGAACAACCGCGTCATCGCGCGCGGCAGCGTCGAGATCTACTACAACAACTACGTCCTCACCGCTGACGAGGTCATCTACGACCAGGGCGCCAACACACTGACCGCCAAGGGCAACGCCCAGCTCAAGGAGCCCAACGGCAACATCGTCAAGGGCGACTCGATCGACACCACCGCGGACTTCCGCGATGCCTTTATCCAGAGCCTGAGCGTCATCGGCAAGGACGACAGCCGCATTGCGGCGCGGCGCGCCGTGCGCAAGGACGGCAACGTCACGGAGTTCGAACAGGGCAAATTCACGCCTTGCAAGAGCGACCCCGGCAAGCCCCCGCTCTGGTGCATCAGTGCCGCGCGCGTCGTCCACGATCAGCAGGCCGCGACCATCACCTATCAGGACGCCCAGTTCGAACTGTTCGGCGTACCGATCGCCTACCTGCCCTACTTCCAGCACGCCGACCCGAGCGTGAAGCGCCGCACTGGCTTCCTGCTGCCCGACTATGCAAGCTCGACCAATCTCGGGTTCGGGGTGACATTGCCCTACTACTTCGCCCTGTCGCCGAATTACGATTTCACCTTCGCGCCTCAGTACCTCTCCAAGCAGGGCGTGCTCTACCAGGGTGACTGGCGCCATCGCGTGGCCTACGGCGACATTACCGGCCAGTACAATGTCAAGCTCGCCGGCATCGAGCAGGACGGCGACGCGCTGCCCGACGACACCTCGGCCGACAAGCGCCGTCGCCTCGACGGCTGGCGTGGCAGCATCCAGACCCGCGGCGTCTTCTCGCTGGCGTCTTGGTGGAAGTTCGGCTGGGACGTCACGCTCGAAAGCGACGACACGTTCCGCCGCTTCTACAAGCTCGACAGCATCCTGCAGACGGACCGCGTCAACACCGCATGGCTCCAGGGCCTCAGCGAGCGCAATCACTTCTCGATGCAGCTCTATCAGTTCGGTGGTCTTCTCCTCGAAGACAGCGCCGCCTCCGAGAGCCGCGTCCATCCCGTCATCGACTGGAACTACGTCGCAGGACAGCCGGTGCTCGGCGGCGAACTGAGCTTCAATGCCAATGCCCAGAGCATCTCGCGCAGCGACGGCACGGATTCAAACCGCATCGCCGTCGACGCCCATTGGCGCCGCAAGCTGATCGACGGCATCGGGCAGGTCTGGACGCCGTTCGCCTACGCGCGCGCCGACGTCACCCAGTTCACCAACGGTTTCGACCCGGATACCTCCAATCCTATTGCGCAGGACACGGTCGCGCGCGCCATTGGCGCCGTCGGCATGACTTATTCCTACCCGTTCATCGCCCACAGCCTGCTCGGCTCGCACGTGGTCGAGCCCGTCGGCCAGGTCATCGCGCGTCCGAACCACGTCTCCCAGCGTCGGCTACCAGTCGAGGACTCGAAGAGCCTCGTCTGGGACGACACCCTGCTGTTCGACGTCGACAAGTTCTCGGGCTGGGATCGCGTCGAGACGGGAACCCGCGCCAACGTCGGCATGCAGTACACCTTCCAGGCCAGCACCGGTGGCTATGCCCGCCTGATCGCCGGCCAGAGCTTCCAGCTCGCGGGCACGAACGCCTACACGGACCCCGGCAAGTCGCCGTACGAGACCGTCGATTCCTACGGTAACCGCTACTACTATCCGGACGCGACGGCGTTCTCGCCGAACAGTGGCCTCGACAGCGACCGCTCGGACTATGTGCTCGGTGCCTATATCGCCCCGGTGGAGTCGTTCCGGATCGTGGCCCAGAGCCGGTTCGACGAGGATGACCTCTCTCTCAAGCGCCAGAATGTCTACTCCCAGGCCGTGCTCGGCCCGGCAACGCTGCATGCCCAGTACGCCTATACCCGCGACGATCCGGCGATCGGCAATTTCCAGTCCGAGCAGGAGATCATCGGCGGTCTTGGCCTGAAGCTGACGGACAACTGGTCGGTGCTCGGCATCGCGCGCTATGACATCGACGACAAACTGCGCCTTCAGGAGCAGCTCCAGGTCAAATACTCCGACGAGTGCTTCGTCCTGACCGCGTCGTACATCGAAACGCACATCAGCAATCCGACGCTCGATATCAAGCCGGACCGCACCGTCATGCTCCGGTTCGAGCTGAAGCACCTCGGCCAGTTCGGCTACAAGACCGACTCGCTCGATCACGTCTTCACCGAGAACCAGGCGCCGGTGAAGTAACTCCGCCGGAGCCTGCCTGAGAAGCCC
Organism: Hyphomicrobiaceae bacterium; assembly: GCA_041742195.1. Lineage (GTDB taxonomy): Bacteria > Pseudomonadota > Alphaproteobacteria > Rhizobiales > Hyphomicrobiaceae. The sequence goes on along the minus strand of JBGSJD010000145.1, from coordinate 506 downwards.
GCCCGCCGCTGCTCGCGACTGCCGAAGGGCGGCCTCGTCGCTTGGGCGCGATCACCAGGGCCGAAACGGTATCGCGTGCGACGCGTATCGTTCGCCTTGCCGCTTCAAAGCCATGCTTTGTGTGGATAATCTCTCTCCGATCTGCTGGAAGCGGCTAAGATCGGGGAAGCGAATCGCCGGACCTCCGGCGCGGGACGCAGTCACGATGGCGTGGGACATGACACACCACACAAAACCACTATCGGCCCACAGTGGCTCCGCCGCCCAGCGCCTCGCGCTCGTCCTCGCGGCGATTGGCACCGCCATTGGTGCGGCAACGATGCCGCTGACCGTGGCCGCTCAGCAGGCACCCCCGTCGATCCCCGGTCTCGTCGTGGCTGCGCCATCGGGGCCAGCCCCTGGTCCGGTGGCAGCCCCTCCCGGCCTGTTCGTCTCGCCACCGACACCGCCTCCCACGGCCTCCATAGACAGGGCAACGCCGAAGGCGGCCCCCAAGCCCAAGCCGG
>JBGSJD010000144.1:0-3539 GCA_041742195.1 Hyphomicrobiaceae bacterium | reverse complement strand
GAGCGGCATCGCTTGCGCGCCCTCGTCGAGAAGCGCGGCGACGGGCCGAAGGCCGCTATCGGCCGGGGCCTTCATCGCGCTCCAGGCCGGGACGCCGATGGCCGCGGTCAGCGCCGTGGAGGCGACGAGAAGTGCGAGGATCTTTGTCATGGCAGGGTCTCCTTTCGTCTGCTGGGATCAATCTGGAGAGCCGACCTGATGGCGCCCTGACGGCGCGGCGCTTCCCGCTTCAGCTTGCCGTCAGGAAAAAAGGAAGGCCCCGCAAAGGGGCGGGGCCGGGTCAGGCCGCGAGACGAAGGCCGCTCCTGTCAGGCGATGTCGCCGGGACCGGCCGCGCGCTTGTCGCCGGTGACCATGGCGCGGGCGAGGTTCTCATGGTGCCGGAAGGACGCCAACACCACGCCCGCAACGTGCAGGGCCACCAGCAGAAGCATCAGGTTCGCGAACAGCTCGTGCAGCTCCTCGACCGCTTCCTCGCCCCCTTCTCCGCCCCGCTCGCCATCATCGTCGGCGAAGGCGGGCGCCACGATCTGCGGCGGCGCGGGCAGCATCGCCGCGCGCGACGGCTCGTCCATCAGCCACCCGGTATAGGCAGTGCCCGACAGCGTCACGAGCAGCGCCACGACCATCGCCGCGGCCGTGGGGTTGTGGCCCAGATAGCGCCGCTCCTTCCCGCGAACGATCTCTCCGGCATAGGCCAGCGTCGCGCTCGGCCCCTTCACGAACTGGGCGAAGCGGGCATAGTGGCTGCCGATGAGTCCCCAGACGACGCGGAACGCCACGAGGGCCGCGACGACGTAGCCCGCATTCACGTGGAGCGTGTCGAGCTCCTCGGCCGACAGCCAGACCACCGCGAACGCGGCGACGAGGCCCCAGTGAAACACGCGCACCAGCGGGTCCCAGACGCGGACCATCCCCCCCTGATCCGGCGCAGGGACTTCTCTGCTCTCGACCGTGTCAGTCATTGCCTTTTCCCCCACGATCCGGACGACGGCGATCGCCGTCATCGTCCTCGTATTCGACCTCGATCACCGCGAGCGTCGCGGGATGAACCGTCACCTCGATCCGGCGGCCATCGGCATCGGCGCCGTCGATCTCGTAGCAGCCGTCGTCGATCTTGATGCGCCGCACCGTCCAGCCGTTCTCCGCGGCCAGCGCCGACGCGAGGCGGCGGCTCCGGTCATACAACTCCGCGTAGGAGCGACGCAGCCCGCCATGGATGACGGCCGTGTGCCGGGGCCAGACGTGGGCCGCCCGGGCCAGCAGCGACAGCGGGGTCAGGGGCTGATAGTTGGCGGGATTTGGCCCGAGGTGATCGTCGAACGGGTGGGCGGTGTCGGAGGGGGAAGACATGGGCGAAACCTCGCTCGATCGCCGGCAACCGGACCGGTGATTTTCTGGAACCCTAGCGAATGCCTCCCGGCTCGACAATGCGGGGGCGGCGGCTTGGCACTTGCAGGCGGGCGGGCTCAAGTGCTCAAACATGAGCGGGAAACGCCATTGCCGTCAGACAAGACGCACGCACGCGGAGGAACGCAGGGATGAGCCGATATCACGAGATCTACAGCGCGTGGAAAGCGGACCCCGAAGCGTTCTGGGGCGAAGCGGCGCGTGAGATCGACTGGATCAACCTGTGGGACCGCGTGTTCGATCCCTATGCCGGGGAGTACGGCCGCTGGTTCGCGGGCGCGGAGTGCAACACCGCCTACAACTGTCTCGACCGGCACGTCCTGCGCGGACGGGGGGCGCAGAAGGCGCTCATCTACGACAGCCCCGTCACGCAGACGGTCAAGACCTACACCTACGCCGAGCTGACGCACGAGGTGGCCACGTTCGGCGCCGTGCTGCAGGACCTCGGCGTGAAGAAGGGCGACCGGGTCATCATCTACATGCCGATGGTGCCGGAAGCGGCGATCGCGATGCTCGCGTGCGCGCGGATCGGGGCCATCCACTCGGTCGTGTTCGGAGGGTTCGCGGCGAGCGAACTCGCGACGCGCATCGACGACTCGAAGCCGACGGCCATCGTGTCGGCGAGCTGCGGCATCGAGACGGCGCGCGTGGTGCCCTACAAGCCGCTCCTCGACAAGGCGATCGAACTCGCCACGCACAAGGTCGGGATTTCGGTCGTGCTGCAGAGGCCGCAGGCCGAGGCCGCCATGACGCCCGGCCGCGATCACGACTGGGCCGAGACCGTGAAGGACGCCAAGTCGCGGGGCCGGAAGGCCGGCTGCGTGCCGGTGGCGGCGACCGATCCGCTCTACATCCTCTATACGTCGGGCACGACCGGCGCGCCGAAGGGGGTCGTTCGCGACAACGGCGGCCACATGGTGGCGCTCAAGTGGACGATGAAGAACCACTACGGCATCGAGCCCGGCGAAGTGTTCTGGGCCGCGTCCGACGTCGGCTGGGTGGTCGGGCACAGCTACATCGTCTATGCGCCGCTGCTGCACGGTGCGACCACGGTGCTCTACGAGGGCAAGCCGGTCGGCACGCCGGATGCGGGCGCGTTCTGGCGCGTCATCGCGGAACATCGCATCGCCGCGATGTTCACGGCGCCAACCGCGTTCCGGGCGATCAAGAAGGAGGACCCCGAAGGCAAGCTGATCAAGGACTACGACCTCCGCGCCTTCCGCACGCTCTTCCTCGCCGGCGAGCGGGCCGATCCGGAGACGATCAAGTGGGCCGAGCAGAAGCTCGCCGTGCCGGTGATCGATCACTGGTGGCAGACGGAAACGGGGTGGCCGATCGCCGGCAATCCGGTCGGTCTCGGACAGCTTCCCGTCAAGTACGGCTCGCCGTCAGTGCCGATGCCCGGCTACGACGTCACGTGCCTCGATGAGAAGGGCGAGCCGGTGCCGCGCGGGCAACCGGGGACGCTCGCCATCAAGCTGCCGCTGCCGCCGTCGTCGCTGCCGACGCTGTGGGGCAACAACGAGCGGTTCCGCAAGAGCTACCTCGCCGACTTCAAGGGCTACTACACGACGTCCGACGCCGGCTTCATCGACGAGGACGGCTACGTGTTCGTCATGGCGCGCACCGACGACGTGATCAACGTGGCCGGTCACAGGCTCTCGACAGGGCAGATGGAGGAAGTCGTCGCGCGGCACAAGGACGTGGGTGAATGCGCCGTCGTCGGCGTGCACGACGAGCTGAAGGGGCAGCTGCCGGCGGGCTTCATCGTGCTCAACGCGGGCGTCAACCGCGACGAGAAGGAGATCGAAGCCGAGGTCATCAAGCTGGTGCGCGACGAGATCGGGCCGGTCGCGGCATTCAAGCAGGTGATGACGGTGAAGCGGCTGCCGAAGACGCGGTCGGGCAAGATCCTGCGCGGCACCATGCGCGCCATCGCCGATAGCGAAGCGTGGAAGATGCCGGCGACGATCGACGATCCGGGCGTCCTCGACGAGATCGCCGAGGCGCTCAAGGCGCGCGGCATGGCACTGGAGACCAAAGGGCCGACGGGCTGACGCGCCCGTCCGGTCCCGCACAACGCGGGTGCGCGCCTCAGGCGGCGCGCACCTCGACGCGCACGTCGTTGT
>JBGSJD010000143.1:0-5117 GCA_041742195.1 Hyphomicrobiaceae bacterium | reverse complement strand
CTCGATGCTCTCGTCGCGCTCCCGCGCCAGCCGGTCCGCCTCGGCCCGCCACTTCATGGCGTCCTGGGCCCGCTGACGTGCCGACTTCCGCCAATGGCTCTGGCTGAACCACGTCGCCCACCCGCCGACCGCCACGCCGATCACGAGCGCGCCGAACAGGTAGAAATAGAATGGCATCTCGATCGCGAGTGCGGGCGCCTCGGGCCGGAACGGATCGAGCACCATCCGCACGCTGTGACGGTTCGACACCGCCAGCGTGATCAGGAGGATCGCCGCCGGAAAGGCGAGCAACAGTCGAACAACCCGCTTGAGCACGTTCGCCTCTTTCGTTCCCGGAGCCGCCGCATCGCGGCAGGCTCGCATCTCGACCCGATCTTACGGCTCCGCGCGTGCAGCCTTTGCGGACGTGCGTCGCTTGGGCGCCGGCTTCTCCGCCTCGCCGCTGTTCAGCCGCTCGCGGAGTTCCTTGCCGGTCTTGAAGAACGGCACGAACTTCTCTTCCACCGAGACCGACTGCCCCGTCCTCGGGTTCCGTCCCGTCCGCGGCGGCCGGTGCTTCACCGTGAAGGCGCCGAAGCCCCTGAGCTCGACCCGATCGCCGCGCGCCAGCGCGTCGACGATCTCATCGAAGATCACATTGACGATGCGCTCGATGTCCCGATGGTAAAGATGCGGGTTCGCGTTCGCGATCTTCGCAATGAGTTCCGATTTTATCATACGCCCCTCCCACTCGCCGCTCGCCGCCCCTTGGCTGTCCCGGTCCTCCCGGGCACGCGGCCATGCATATTGTTGTTATTACTCATTATTCAGTAGGTTGCCAAACGGAAATGAGACCACCCGTGCGGAGCGCGCCGAGCCCCGCATCGCCGCTGAGCCAGTTCGTCCCGAGGCCGCCGAGGCCGAACGCCCCCGAAATCCCCTGGCCGAGCATGCCGAGAAACCCGAGCTGATCCTGCCGCTTCGGCTTCCAGTCGACGATCTTCAGTTTGCGGTCGATCCCGCGCGTGTCGGCCAGGTAGCGCACCGCCTCGTCCTCGCCGCCGACCCCGTCGATCAGCTTGTGCGTGAGCGCCTCGCGGCCTGAAAAGATGGCCCCTTGCTCGAGCCCCGGAATGCCGGCCGTGTCGAGCTTCCGCCGCTCGGCGACGAGGCCGCGGAACCACCGCATCGATTCCGCCACCATGCGCTCCGTCGTCGCCCGCCCGCGCTCGTCCAGCGGTTGGAACGGCGACGGCACGGCCTTGAGCGGTCCGCTCTTCACCTCGTTCATCTTCACGCCGATCTTGCCGAGCAGCTCCGAGACTTCGGCCCACTGGAAGATGACGCCGACCGAGCCTGTGATGGTGTTGCCGCGCGCCACGATATGGTCCGTGGCGAGGCCGGCGATGTAGGCGGCCGACGTTGCGATGGTCCCGAACTGCGCCACCACCGGCTTCGCCTGCGCCACCTCGCGGATGGCCTCGAACAGGGCTTCGCCGCCCGTCGTGGTGCCGCCGGGGCTGTTGACGAAGAGGATCACCGCCGACACCGATTTGTCCTTGGCGATCTTGCGCAACATGGCGAGCTGGGGCCGGTCCTCGGTGATCATGCCCTCGATCGACACCCGCGCGATCTGCTTCTGCCCGAACACGCCCGCGCCCGTCTCGTCGTTCATCAGCGACAGCGCGGCAACGGTGCCGACTGCGAGCACGCCGGCCACGATGGCGAGCGCCCGCCAGAGCGAGAGCGATCGCCTGAGGCGGCGGCGGTCGAGCACGGCTTCGGTTTCGAGGGACATGGAGGGGGTGCACCGGACTGGGGAGGTCTGCGCCGCCATCCGCTGCCGAGGCAGACCATGGCGACGATCACCGACACTAAGAGTAAGCCGCTGGGCCGGCAACACCTTCGACGGTCCGGCGAGGCAGTTCGCGGGATGGCTCGCGGAAATGCGAAAGGGCGGCCCGATGGGCCGCCCTCGCTTGGGATCGTCTCGAAGTCTGCCGGGTGGCCGGATCTCAGCCGTCGCCGCCCTCACGCTTCTTGAGCGCCGCCTTGAAGATGTCGCCGAGCGACGCGCCCGAGTCGGACGAGCCGTACTGCGCCACGGCCTGCTTCTCTTCGGCGATTTCGAGCGCCTTGATCGACACCTGGATGCGTCGTGCGGCCTTGTCCACCGACAGCACCTGTGCGTCGACCTTGTTGCCGACCGTGAACCGCTCCGGCCGCTGCTCGGACCGGTCGCGCGAGAGGTCGGCCCGCTTGATGTAGGTCGTGATGTCGCTGTCCGCGATCTTGACCATGATGCCGTTGGCTTCGACGGCGGTCACTTCGCAGGTCACTGCATCGCCCTTCTTGTACTTGCCGAGCGTGTCGAGCGGATCGCCGGCGAGCTGCTTGATGCCGAGCGAGATGCGCTCCTTCGAGCTGTCGACGTCGAGCACCACGGCCTTCACGTCGTCGCCCTTCTTGTAGTCCTTGATGACCTCCTCGCCGGCCTTGTTCCAGTCGAGGTCCGAGAGGTGCACCATGCCGTCGATCCCGTTGTCGAGACCGATGAACAGGCCGAATTCCGTGATGTTGCGGATCGGTCCCTCGACGACCGAGCCCTTCGGGTGGGAGGTCAGGAACGAATCCCACGGGTTGTCCTGGGTCTGCTTGAGGCCCAGCGAGATGCGCCGCTTGTTCGGGTCGACCTCGAGGATCTGCACGTCCACCTGCTGGCTCGTCGAGACGATCTTGCCCGGGTGCACGTTCTTCTTGGTCCAGCTCATTTCCGAGACGTGGATCAGGCCTTCAACGCCCGGCTCCAGCTCCACGAACGCGCCGTAGTCGGCGATGTTCGTGACCGTGCCCGAGAAGCGGCCGTTGACCGGATATTTGGCCTCGATGCCCTCCCACGGATCGTTCAGCAGCTGCTTCATGCCGAGCGAGATGCGCTGCGTCTCCGGGTTGATGCGGATGATCTGCACCTTCACCGTATCGCCGACGTTGACGACGTCGCTCGGATGATTGACGCGCCGCCAAGCCATGTCGGTGACGTGCAGCAGGCCGTCGATGCCGCCGAGGTCGATGAACGCGCCGTAGTCCGTGATGTTCTTGACCACGCCGTCGATGACCTGGCCCTCGCCGAGGCGCGCCACGATCTCCGACCGCTGCTCGGCCCGCGTCTCCTCGAGCACCGAGCGCCGCGACACGACGATGTTGCCCCGCCGGCGATCCATCTTGAGGATCTGGAACATCAGCGGCTGGTGCATCAGCGGGCCGATGTCGCGAACCGGGCGGATATCGACCTGCGAGCCCGGGAGGAACGCCACTGCGCCGTCGAGGTCGACGGTGAAGCCGCCCTTGACCTTCGCGAAGATGACGCCTGAAACCTTCTCTCCAGCCTCGAACTGCTTCTCGAGCCGGACCCAGCTCTCTTCACGGCGTGCCTTGTCGCGCGACAGCACGGCCTCACCGAGCGCATTCTCGACGCGCTCCAGGTAAACCTCGACTGTGTCGCCGATTTTGAGTTCGCCGGGCTTTCCGCCGATGCCGAACTCCTTGACGGCGACGCGGCCTTCCATCTTGAGGCCGACGTCGATCACCGCCATGTCCTTCTCGATGCCGACGACCTTGCCTCTGACGACCTGGCCCTCGAAGACATCATCCTTCTGCAGGCTTTCGGCCAGCATGGCGGCGAACTCGTCCCGCGTGGGGCTCATCTCTTTGGCGACGGTTACGGACATTCGTGCTCCTTCGAATTCGTATTGGTTGCGGACGGACGGCGCATGAAGCGCTCCGACTTGGGTTCAGGTTCGATGCTGGAAAAAGCGTTCGGGCCGCGCGGATGCGCGACCGGAGGGCTTGGTGCCAGCGGATGTTCAGTTGCTGATTTGATGCCGCCGTGATGGGAGCCTTGCGTCCCTGCCAGCGCGAATTGAGGCACCGTACCTCCCCTTGCGGGATGAGGGGGAGCCCCTGCTGGCCGATCTCCTCGTGATCGATCCGACGGCGGCGTCGAATGGGGCGCGGTATAGCGGAGAGGGCGCCGGGAGGCAAGGGGCGGGCGAGGCCGGGGGGGCTAGGCGGGATTCGCGAGGATCCTTGGACGGCGTTCAAAGTGCTGGGCGAGTTGGTTCGAGGCGGTCCGCTATCGATCGCCCCGCAGCCATCCGGCTCGGCCTGTTGAATGGCGTGATTGACCCCTTCCGGACTCCGATAATCGCCTCTTACACTAAGCTCGAAGAGGGCTGAACTTAGGAGTCCACCAAGTGCCCAGATGGTACCTTACTCACCTTGTTGGCCGTGATGGACCAAAAGAGAGCGATTACTACTACCAAGCCGACGCCGAAGTCGATTTGGATCTCGGAGCTGCCGATCGCGCTACTTGCTTCGGCAGAGCGCTCACTATCCGGTTTAGACCACGGGAATTGGTATGGCATGGTCATCTCGATGACAGCAATCCGCTACCTGGTCACGGCTGGCCACTTGAGTCCGGAAATGCACGTCTATGTCTTCATAACCTTGTCCTACTCCCAAAGAAATTCCCGCCACTTGGTCACCCCTTCGAGGTAGGGAGCACATTTGACATTCTCTCTGGCGAATCCAAGATCGGAACCTGCACCGTCACGCGCGTGATCGACTACACCAAGCAGAAAATTCACCTTGCTCGGCCCACAAAATAACGTCTCTTTGTGGCCCCTACCGAAATGTTGCCTGGGTCCAGAAATGTCTGCTGCCCGATGGGCTGCTGAAGCGGGGTTGAGATCAAGCTGGAGTTCTACCTCCCGACCCTACCCCTAATCAACGCCAGCGCCGCGGCCAGCGCGCCCTCGATGTCGAGATCGGAGGTGTCGAGCACGAGCGCGTCATCGGCGGGTTTGAGGGGCGCGATCGCGCGATTTGAATCACGCGCGTCGCGCTCCATGATGTCGGACAGCACCTCCTCATAGGTGATGGCCTCGTCGCGGCCCTGGTGCTCGAGGTGGCGGCGGCGCGCGCGCACCTCGGGGCTGGCCACGACGTAGATCTTAACGTCAGCATCGGGGCACACGACTGTGCCGATGTCGCGCCCGTCGAGGACAGCTCCGCCGGTCTGGCGGGCGAACGCGCGCTGGTAGTCGAGGAGCGCGGCAATGGCGAGGGGTATTTCATCC
>JBGSJD010000142.1:0-3887 GCA_041742195.1 Hyphomicrobiaceae bacterium | reverse complement strand
CCGCTGGCCGACGCGCGGCCGGCCTCGTGTCAGAGCTTGCAGCCGGTGCCCGGATCGGCGAGCGCCTCGGCGGCGATGCCGACGACCTTGTTCTCGCCGTTGGTGACGCGGCGCAGATAGATATTGTGCACGACCTCTTGCGACGGCGAGATGGTCATGGGGCCGCGCGGGCTTTCGATCCGGGCGCCGCGCATGGCCTTGTAGAGGTTCGCCTCGTCCTCGACGTTGCCCTTGACCGCTTCGAGGCCGATCGCGAGCAACTGGGCGGCGTCGTAGCCCTGGACGGCGTAGACGTCGGCGTCGCGGCCGGCCTTCTCCTTGAAGGCCTTGCGGAAGGCGAGGTTGCGCGCATTGTCGAGGCCGTCGGCGTAATGGAGCGCGGTCTCGATGCCGTCGGCGGCGTCGCCCTGGGCGGCCAGCGTGCCCTCGGTCAGGAAGCCCGAGCCGCAGAGCGGAACCTTGAGGCCGGCGGCCTTGTATTCCTTCACGAACTGCACCGCGCCGCCACCGGCGAAGAACGAGCCGACCACCTCGACGTCGAGGCCCGGGATCTGGGCCAGAAGCGGCTGGAAGTTGGTTTCGGGGAACTTCAGCGTCAGGCTCTGGACGACCTTGCCGCCGTACTTCTCGAGGCCCTCGCGGAAGCCGTCGCCGGCCTCCTTGCCGGCGGCGTAGTCCCAGGTGATCCAGGCGGCCTTCTTGACGCCGCGCTTGCCGAGCGCGAGGCCCATGCCGTGGCCCGGCTGCCAGTTGGAGAACGACGTGCGGAAGACGTTCTTCGCGCAGAGTTCGCGGGTCACGGCGTTGGCGCCCGCGTTGGGAATGATCGTGAGCGTGCCCGTCTCGCGCACCACCTTGTGGATGCCCATCTGCACGCCCGAATGGACGGTCCCGATCAGCACGTCGACGGCGTCGCGCTTGACCATGCGCTCGGCGTTCTGGGGGCCCTTCTCGGGCTTCGATTCATCGTCGAGCTTCACGATCTCGACGACGCGACCGCCGAGCTTGCCGCCCTTCTCCGCGATCAGCATCTCGACGGCGGACGTGATGTTCTCGCCGAGCTTCGCGAAGGTGCCCGAATAGGGCAGCATCAGCCCAACCTTGAGGGGCTTCGGCTGGGCGATCGCGAAGCGCGTCGGGACGACCGACACCGCTCCCACCGCAAGGCCGCCGGCGAGCGCGCCACGGCGCGTGAGGCTCTTCGAAATCGACATGCTGGTCCTCCCATGACACGGACGATGCCGCCCGTTCTGGACCGGGACTGGCAGTTCGCGGCGAGCCTACCGCGTCGACGCTGCCCTGTGGAGATGGCAATTGCCCGATCCCCGGGCATTGTGCGGCGAAACGATGACAGATGGTTGCCGTGATCCCGGGATGAGGCCTATGGTCGGGGTCCGCGCGACAAAGTCCGGACAAGAGGCGCGCATCATCGTCACCTGACGTGCAGGTCCCCCAGACGTGAGCCCCGAACAAGACCAGCCGGTCCTGCAGCTGCCTGTGGCCAAGCGCATGCTGGTGCTCGTCACGGTGGTGGTCGCGTCGGCGTCGTTCAACGCCGCCACGTTCTCGGTGGCTGCCGTCCTGCCCCAGGTGCAGGGGGCTCTGTCGGCGACGCAGGACGAGGTGAGCTGGGCGGTCACCTTCTATATCCTCGCCACCGCCGTCTGCATGCCGATGACGGGCTGGCTCGTCGCCCGTTATGGACGCGGCAACGTGCAGTTCGTCGCGCTGGCCGGGTTCACGGCGGCGACGGCGATGTGCGGGCTGTCGCAATCGCTCGAGGGCCTCGTTCTGTGGCGGCTCGTCCAGGGGGCATTCGGCGCGCCGCTGCTGCCGCTCGGGCAATCGGTGCTGCTCGACGTCTTTCCGCGCCGCCAGCACGGCGTGGTGATCTCGATCTTCGGGACGACGAATACCATCGGGCCGATCATCGGACCGGTGTTCGCGGGCTATCTCGCGGAAACCGTCGGCTGGCGGTGGGGGTTCTTCATGATCGTTCCGGTGGCGCTCGGCGCCACCATCGCGGCCCGCTTCGCGCTGCCGGAAGAAGCCCGCAACCGGTCGCTGTCGCTCGACTGGGTCGGCTTCCTGTCGCTCTCGATCGCGATCGCGGCCGGGCAGTTCGCGCTGTCGCGCGGGCAGCGGCTCGACTGGTTCGAATCGACCGAGATCATCATCGAGGTCGCGGTCGCGGCACTGGCGCTCTACGTCTTCGTCGTGCACAGCGCGACGGCGAACCGGCCTTATCTCAGCCCGCGCCTGCTGTTCGACCGCAACTACGTGATCGGCATCTTCCTGATCAGCATCTTCGGCATGCTCAACTTCACGCCGATGGTGCTGCTGCCGCCGCTCATGCAGAACCAGCTCGGGTTTCCGGACGGCCTGATCGGCACCGTGGTCAGCTGGCGCGGGGCCGGGGTGATGATGGGCTCATTCACGTCGATCTTCGCGCAGCGGCTCGATCCCCGCGTCGGCATGGTCACCGGGTTCGGGTTGCAGATCATCTCGGGCTTCTGGCTGATGCACCTCAGCCTCGACGCGCCGCTGATGCCGCTCTGCGTCAACGCATGGCTGCAGGGGATGGCGGTCGGGCTGATCTGGACGCCGATCGTCACCACGGCCTTCAGCACGCTCGACCACACACTCCGGGCGGAAGGCATCGCCGTCATGCACCTGATGCGCTCGATCGGATCGAGCTTCTTCATCTCGATCTCGGTGACGCAGGTGCTGCGCACGACGTCGGCCAACTACAGCCGCATGGTCGAGGGCGTGACACCCTACAACAAGACCCTGTCGCTGCCGGACAGCATGGGCGGGTGGACGACGGAGACCACCGGCGGCATCGCGCGGCTGGCCAGGGAGATCAACCGGCAAGCGACGATGATCGGCTACATGAATGCCTTCGTGATGTACACGGTTGCCTCGATGATCGCGATCCCGCTGGTGCTGATGCTCGGCGGATCACGGAAGCGCGGCACGGGCTGAGGCATCGCCCCCCGGCGACCGACGGTCGCCCACGTTCGCGGCACAGATGAAAAACAAGAGGCGAGGACGGTGGCTGTCCTCGCCTCTTTCTCTGCAGCCCCGCGGGAGACGATCGCGGGGCTGCGGGATGGTGTCGCCGGGAGGCGTGCTCAGTTGTTGTAAGCGCGCTCGCCGTGCTGGGTGATGTCGAGACCTTCGCGCTCGGCCTGCTCCTCGGGGCGGAGGCCGACGATGATGTCGACCAGCTTGAAGAGCACGAGCGAGCCGATGCCCGAGAACAGGATCGTGAAGCCGACGGCCTTCGACTGGGTGACGATCTGGCCAACCATGTCGTAAGCCGCAGCCACCGCTTCACCCGGCTTCGCGGCGTAGTCGAGGATGCCAGCGCCGCCGAAGTCCGGCGAAGCGACGATCGCCGTACCGATGGCGCCGATGATGCCGCCGATGCCGTGGATGCCGAACACGTCGAGGCTGTCATCGTAGCCGAGGGCATTCTTGATGCCCGTGCAGAAGATGAAGCAGACGATGCCCGCCACGAGGCCAAGCAGGATCGACCCCATCGGACCGGCGAAACCGGCTGCCGGGGTCACGGCCACGAGACCGGCGATGGCACCGGAGACGAGACCGAGAAGCGAGGGCTTCCCCTTCTCCATCCACTCCGCGAGCATCCAGGCCAGAGCGGCCGCGGCCGTCGCGACGAACGTGTTGATCATCGCGAGTGCCGCCGTGCCGTTGGCCTCGAGGTTGGAGACGGCGTTGAAGCCGAACCAGCCGACCCAGAGCAGCGACGCGCCGATCAGCGTCATGGTGAGGGAGTGCGGCGCCATCTGCTCGCGGCGATAGCCGACGCGACGACCGATGACGAGCGCGCCGACGAGGCCGGCGATACCCGCGTTGATGTG
>JBGSJD010000141.1:0-8471 GCA_041742195.1 Hyphomicrobiaceae bacterium | reverse complement strand
CGCGGGCGCTCGTGACCGAGCCGCGTCTCCTGCTCGCCGACGAGCCGACCGGCAATCTGGACGGGACGACGGGGCGGCAGGTCATCGAACTGATGTTCGCCCTCGGGCAACGCCATGGAACGACGCTCGTGCTGGTGACGCACGACGAGACGCTGGCCGATCGGTGCGAGCGCGTCATCCGGATGCGCGACGGGCGGATCGCGTCGGACGAGACCAACTCCGCGGGCGCGGGTGCGGTTGCATGACTGTCGCAGCCGACGTTGGTGTGCGGGCAGCCAGAACCGCGCAAGGCCCGAGCCGGATCGTCTCGATCGCGCTTCGCGAAATCGTCCGCAGCGGCGGCAGCTTCAAACTGCTGATCGCCTGCATCGCGCTCGGTGTCGCCGTGATCGCCGGTGTCGGGTCGCTCTCCGACGCCATCCGGACCGGCTTCGAGCAGCAGGGCCAGGTTCTCCTCGGCGGCGATGTCACGCTCGCCAGACCGCATCGCGAGGCGAGCGCGGAGGAGCGGCGCTGGATGGACGCGCGGGGGCGTGTCTCGGAGACCGCGACCATGCGGTCCATGGCGCGACGCACGGATGGGCAGGAGCAGGCGCTCGTCGAGGTCAAGGGCGTCGATGGCGCCTATCCGCTGGTGGGTGAACTCAAGATATCGGGCGATGCGAGGCCCGTGCCGGCGCAATTGTCGGATCGCGGGGCCATTGTCGATCCGATCCTGCTCGAGCGTCTCGGGCTCAAGCCCGGGGACCGGATGCAACTCGGACGGATCGAGGTGCGGATCGCCGGACTGCTCGGCAACGAGCCTGACAAGATCGCCGACCGGTTCACGGTCGGGCCGCGCGTCTTCATCTCGCTTCAGACGCTTCGGGAGACGGGGCTCGCGGAGCCGGGCGGTCTCGTCAGGTGGCGCTACGCCATGCTGCTGCCCGAGGGGCGCGATCCGGAGGCACTCAAGACCTTTCGAGAGGCCGTGAAAGTCGATCTCGCTGAGGGCGGTTTCGCGGTCAACGACCGCACCAACCCGTCGCCGGCGATCTCGAGGACGCTCGATCAGCTCAGGCAGTTCCTGACGCTCGTCGGTCTCGCGTCGCTGCTGATCGGGGGCGTCGGAGTCGCGAATGCCGTGAAGGCCTACGTCGACCGACGGCGCAAGGTGATCGCGGTGATGAAGAGCCTCGGTGCCTCGAGCCGGCAGATTTTCGTTCTGCACATCGCGCAGGTCGGGCTTTTGGCCGGGATCGGGATCCTGCTCGGGCTATTGATCGGCGTCGCGATCCCGATGTTCGCCGACCGCGCCATCGCTGGTGCGCTGCCGGTCGATATCCGGTTCGGCGTCAGCTGGTCGACGGTCGCGCTCGCGGTCTCCTACGGCGTCCTGGTCTCGTTTGCGTTCACACTCTGGCCCATTGGCGAGGCGGCAGAAATCCGAGCGGCAGCCATCTTCCGGGAGCACGTTGCGCCGCAATCGAAGCGGCCGAAGCGATGGGTGATCGTTGCGACGGCGCTGCTGGTTCTCTCACTTGCGGCGCTTGCGATCACAACATCCAGCTCGCGCATGGTGGCCAGCTATTTCATGGTCGGCGTCGCAGGGATCTTCGTGATCTTCCCGCTGCTCGGGAGTGGTCTCGCCTGGGTTGCACGGCAGCTTCCGCGGCCGCGACGGCCTGAGCTGGCGCTTGCGCTCGGAAGTATCGGGGGGCCTGGCGGCCTGACGCGATCGGTGGTGCTTTCGCTCGGCGCCGGCCTGTCGCTCCTCTCGGCGGTGGCACTCGTCGACGCCTCGATCGTGGACGAGCTGCAGACGCGGCTGCCCAAGAATTCGCCCAACTACTTCCTGATCGACATTCCGCAGGGTGAAATCGAGGCGCTGCAGAAGACGGTCCTGCGCAGCTCGCCGGAGGCGCGGATCGCAGAGGCGCCGATGCTTCGAGGGCGCCTCGTCGCGCTCGCGGGAACGCCGGTCGAGCAGATCAAGGCTCCGCCGGAAGCACAGTGGGTGTTGCGCGGGGACCGGGGCCTGTCCTACTCCGCGGGGGTGCCGGAGGGATCGAGTGTCGTCGAGGGCCGCTGGTGGGCGGCGGACTACGAGGGCGAGCCGCTCGTCTCGTTCGAGGCGGATCTCGCCAAGCTCCTGAAAGTGGGGATCGGCGACCAGGTGACGGTCAACGTGCTCGGCCGCAACGTCACGGCGCGCATCGCAAACCTCAGGGAGGTGCGGTGGGAAAGCCTCGGGATCAATTTCGTGCTCGTGTTCTCGCCGAACGTGCTGAAGGCTGCACCCCATAATGTACTCGCAACGGTCACGCTGCCGCCGAGCGTCAGCATTGCCGAGGAAGCGGCGCTCGCCAAAGTTGTCGGCAATGCCCATCCGGCGGTTACGGTGATCCGCGTCAAGGATGCGATCGAGGCGTTCAACAGTGTGTTCCGCAAGGTCATGACTGCCATCCGGGCGGCCGGTAGTGTGACGCTCCTCGCCGGCGCGCTGGTGCTCGCAGGTGCGCTCGCAACAGCTCAACGGGAGCGGATCAGGCTGGCCGTGATCCTGAAGACCCTCGGGGCGACACGACGCCAGATTGTGCTTTCCCACGTTACCGAATACGTGATCCTGGCCAGCGCGACGGCAGCCGTCTCGGCAGTGGTCGGCGCCATCGGGGCCTGGGCGACACTCACCTTCCTGATGCGTGTGCCGTTCCTAATGTCCTGGGTGGCGCTCGGTCAGGTGATGGCGTTGTCGATCGGACTCGTGATGCTGATCGGATTGGCCGGCACGTGGCGCGTTCTTGCCGTGCGCGCGGTGCCTCAATTGCGGAGCGACTAGGCGTGGCCTGGCGGTCGGGTCAACCGATCCCATATATGGGGGATGGTGGGCCCGCGGCTGCGCGCCGCGAATGACGCGGGTTCAGCCGGGAGACCGGCCAAATCCGACGTCGATCGGAAAGGGGCGATGGTTTGATCGTCTCTGCCTATCAAAATCTCTCGTTTGCCTGAAAAAGTCCGCGAGACGCCTTGAAACGGGCTAGGCTCAAGGGCATATCTGAGCTAGCCGGTGGTGTATTGCTGCGGACATACGCACCATCGCGCACTTTGAGTTTTACCTCGCCGGAGATGCAGCCAGGCAGGACAACTGGAAGGTCAAAGGGAACCATGGCTCAGATCGATAACAGGTACGTTCACGGCGCACCGGCGTCGCGTGCCGGCACGGCGGTCGACGTCGACGCGGGTTTGCGCGCGCACATGCTGCGCGTCTACAACTATCTGGCTGCGGGCATCGGACTCGCTGCCATCCTCGCATACGTGGTCTACGGCATGGCGGTTGCCACCGATCCGGCACTCGCGGCTGCGAAGCTGAAGAACGGCGTGCTCCTGACCGAGTTCGGCAGGATGATGTTCGCCTCGGGCTGGATCATGGCCGTCAAGCTGGCGCCGATCGGTCTGCTGCTCGTCCTGATGTTCACGGCGCACCGGCTTTCGACGGCCGGCACGCACATGGCCTACTGGGCTCTCGTGACGCTGATCGGTATCGGCGGCTCGACGGCGTTCATCCAGTACAAGCTCGGCTCGATCGGGCAGGTGTTTGCGATCACGTCCCTGTCGTTCGCGGCGCTGAGCCTGTGGGGTTACACGACGAAGCGTGATCTCTCGGGTTGGGGATCGTTCCTGTTCATGGGCCTCGTGGGTATCATCCTCGCAGGTCTGGTGAACATCTTCTTCCAGTCCTCGGCCCTGCAGTTCGCCATCTCGTGCATCGGCGTGCTCGTGTTCGCCGGCTTCACCGCCTACGACACGCAGCGCATCAAGGACGAGTACTACATGCTGATCGGGGACGCGGCCGCGATGAGCAAAGCCGCCGTGTGGGGCGCGCTCTCGCTCTTCCTCGACTTCGTGAACATGTTCCAGATGTTGCTGTCGCTGTTCGGCGATCGCGAATAAGACGAGCCGACAGGCTTGAACAAAACGGGAGCCCCGCGTCAATCGCGGGGCTCTTTGCGTTCCTATGGACAGCTGGCGGATCGCAGACGCAGAATTGGCGGTGCGTGGGCCGTGAACTTGCTGGGCCCGAAGGAACAGGACAATCGATGACCCAGGTCCGCATTCGTGTCGCGACGCCGGCGGATGTCCCGGCGATCCTGGAGATCTACGGGACAGCTGTCCGGGAGGGACTCGCGAGTTGGGAGTACGATCCGCCGGATGAGGCTGAGATGATGCGCCGGTTCGAGGCGATCCGAGGCGCAGGCTATCCCTATCTCGTGGCAGAGCTCGATGGGCGCGTGGTCGGCTATTCTTATGCAAGTGCCTACCGAACGCGGCCGGGCTACCGCTATTGCGTGGAGAATTCGGTCTACGTTTCGCCTGCAGCTCAGCGGTCGGGCGCGGGCAAGGCGCTGCTCGCCGCCCTCGTCGAGGCGTGTGCTCGTGCTGGCTACCGGCAGATGGTGGCGGTGATCGGAGATTCCGGGAACATCGCATCGATCCGACTGCATCGGGCGCTGGGATTCACGTTCTGCGGGACGATCCATGGGATCGGCTGGAAGCACGGCCGCTGGCTCGACAGTGTCCTGATGCAGAAGTCGCTCGGGGACGGGGACAGGACGCCGCCGGTCTGACGGGCGCTGGCGACCGAGACGGCATTCGCGGACGGTCAGGATCTCGAAATCGATTCCATGGCTTGGCGCGTCGCATCGGCCGGCACGATCGCCCCTCTATGGCTGATCACCACGGCAGCGAGGCGATGGCCCGCTGCCGCTGCCTCCCATGCGGGGACGCCGTGTGACCGCGCGGCGAGGTAGGCAGCATTGAAGCTGTCGCCAGCAGCCGTGGTGTCGACCGGCGTCACGATTTCACCCACGGGCACCTTGCATGGGGCCGTGCCATCCGCTGCGACCAGCGCGCCGTCGGGCCCAAGCTTCAAGGCGATCTCCCGGCAACCGAAGCCGCGCAGGCGCTCGATGGTCGCTGCCGGGCTGCTGTCTCCCCAGAGTGCCATTTCGTCGTCGAACGTCGGGAGGACGACGGTCGACAATCTCCAGAACCGCTGCATCACCTGACGCGCCCGGTTCCCGTCACCATTCCAGCCTCGGGGGCGGTAGTTGCCATCCATCGCGACGGCAGCGCCAGCCGCCCGTGCCGCTGACAGGGCGTGCCAGAGCTGATCCAGGGCGGACTGGCTGTAGAGCGAGAGTGTGATCCCGGAGATATATACGAGCCGGGCGTCTCGGACCGCCTCGAGGAGAAGGGCGGATACCGGCGGATCGAACACCTCGCGTGCCGGGGATCGCTCGCGCCAGTAGTAGAATGTGCGCTCGCCAGACGCGTTGGTCTCGATGAGATAGAGGCCCGGCATGCGACCCGGGCATCTCGTGATCAGCGTGGCATCGATGCCTTCGGCACGGGCCAGTGTGACGATGCCGTCGCTGTAGGGGTCGTCGCCGACTGCCGTCGCGTAGGCGACAGCAAGGCCGGCACGCGCCATGTAGACCGCCGTATTGAACGTATCGCCGCCGTAGGACAAGCCGAACCGGCCGTCTGTCCCCCGGGCCAGTTCGACCATGCATTCCCCGATGGCCACGATGGGGCCGCGTCCGGCAACAGTCATGCAAGGCTCCTCGCTTCGGCCATCCAGTCTAGGGCGCGCCTGCCCCGACAGGAACAGTCAATCCAGGGCGGACCACGCGGGATGCGGCGCGACAAAGGATGATCGTACTTGGGGCTTGTCCTCGGCGCAGCAACGCCCTCAGTGTGCGGCCAGCGATCTAATGACCGTGGCGGGACCGCGTGACGCAAGACCGATGGACAAGTTTGGGCCCGTTGCGCGGGCTTGCCGGGGCCGATCCGACGCGCGGGTCCGTCACGCGTGACGTGTCCGCCGGCGTCATCGCGTCGGTCGTCGTGCTGGCACACTGCCTTTCCTTCAGCGCCCTGATCTTCTCCGGAGACCTTGCAAGCGGTCTGCCGTTCGCGCTGTGGGGGTTCCTGGCGGCTTCGGTCGCCGTCACGATCATTGCCGGTTTCGCCACCTCGTTGCCGCCCCTGCTGTGCGGCCCGCGCAACCCGGTCGTCGCGGTGATGGCCGTTCTTGCGACGACGATTGCCGCTGCCGCCTTCGCCAAAGGCGCGTCGGCTGCGGTTGCGGTGCAGCATGTCCTCGTCGCGCTGGTGCTCGCCACGGCCCTCACCGGGGTGTTCGTCTGGTTGCTCGGAGTGTTTCGGCTGGGCCAGGCCGTCCGGTTCGTTCCGTTTCCGGTCATCGGCGGCTTTCTCGCGGCGTCGGGTCTGCTGCTCATTCTCGGCGGCCTGCAAGTGGGCATGGGGATTCGCTTCAGCCAAGGGGGCCTCGCCCCTCTGCTTGCGGATAGCGCGCCGTTCAAGCTCCTTGCCACTTTCGTGATCGCGGCGTGCCTTATCGTTCTCAGGAAGCGGCCATCGGGGCTCCCCGCGGCGCTGGTCACCGCGGTCATCGTGCTGCACGCCGGACTGTGGATGTTCGAGGGAGCGTCGGCCGATTGGTTCCTGCCGTCGACCGGTTCGGCTCAGGGCTGGGCGCCGCTGTCGTCCGTTGCCGGCATCGACTGGATGATCCTGGCGGCGGCGTCGGTCGAGATCGCGAGCATCGTCGGGGTGTCCACGGTCGCGCTGTTGCTCGACGTGTCCAGTCTCGAGGTGCAGCGTCGCGGCCATGCCGACATGGATGCGGAGTTCCGGACGATCGGCGCCGCCAACATGACCGTGGCGGCGATCGGCGGACTGCCCACGGGCTGCTCGCTCAATCCGAGCCGGCTCATCGATGCCACGGGCGGGGCGAGCCGGCTCGCGGGATTTGCCGGCGCGCTCTTCCTGGCGGGGCTCCTCGTGTCGGGCCTGGACGTGGCGTTGATCGTGCCGCGGCCGGTCCTCGGCGGTCTCCTGATCTTTCTCGGGATCGGGGTGCTGCAAGAGGCGTTGAAGGTGCCGGGCCGGAGATCGCGACCGGAGATCGCCCTCACACTCGCGATCATGGCGGCCATCGTCACGTTCGGATATCTGCCCGGTGTGCTGCTCGGCTTCGTCGGTGCGTGCCTCCTGTTCGCCGTCCGCTACAGCCGGATCGACGTCATCCGCCGGCACGTGACACGGGCGGATTTCGCCGCTCCCGTCGAGCGGAGGCCCGATCTCGCCCGGCTGCTGTCGGAGCAGGGCGGGCGCATTCATATCTTCTGGCTGAGTGGCTATCTCTTCTTCGGCTCCTGCAACGGACTGTTCGAGAGTGTCAGATCGGCAGCGGCGCCGCGGGGGCTGTTCGGGCGGCGATGGGTCATCCTCGACTGTTCCGGCGTGACCGGCATCGATGCGTCAGCGGTGCTGTCGCTGCAGAAGCTTGCAAACTGGGCGGCTGCGTCGGACGTGGCACTCGTCCTCGCCTCGGCATCGGCGGACCTTCGCGACGAACTCACGGCGGCCGGTCTGATCGGGGCGCGAAGTCCGGCCGTCAACTTTGCCACCCGGAACGACGCTCTTGAGTGGTGCGAGGATGCGCTGGTGAGTTCGGCGGGCGGCGCAGCTGCTGCGACGCTGGACTTCCAGCGGTGGCTCGGCCGCGAGATGGGGGCCGATGCGGCGGGCATCCTGATCGAGCGCTACCTCGAGCGGCGTACACTCGAGGCTGGGGAAGTCATCTGTGCGCTCGGCGCGCCGGCCGACACCATCGAGCTGGTGGCGCAAGGCTCGGTGGCCGTCATCGTGCGCGGCCTCGCCAATGCCCCCATCCGTGTTCGGCGCATGACGGTCGGGACAGTCGTGGGCGAGATGGGCTTCTTCAGGAAGCTGCCGCGCGCGGCATCGGTCATGGCGGAAGAGCCGGCGGTCGTCTAC
Source organism: Hyphomicrobiaceae bacterium (assembly GCA_041742195.1). Lineage (GTDB taxonomy): Bacteria > Pseudomonadota > Alphaproteobacteria > Rhizobiales > Hyphomicrobiaceae. Next base: position 626 of record JBGSJD010000141.1, on the reverse strand, counting down.
GTGCTGAGCCGGGCAGCCTATGATCGGCTCATGGCGGCGGATGCACCGACCGGGGCCGCGTTCCTGCAGTTCGTCATCCGGGCGCTCGCGGATCGCGTGGACGGCTCGAACCGTGAGATCGCGGCGCTCCTTTAGCCAGGGCTGGCTGGTCGGTCGCCTAGTTTAGCGCCTGTGACGTTTGGTACCCGCCTGCGGTTAGGCTCGTCACCAAACGTGAGAGGCGCAAGCTACACTAGAAGCACTGAGTTGCTCGTGTTCCTTTGGCGCCGACATTTGCTCTCGACCAAGCGGTAGAGGGAAGCAAACGTCGGCGCCTGCCCCCTAGGGTGCGAGCTGCTGGACGCTGCGAAAGATCATCTGAGGGTTGCGGCGCGCGCGGAAGACGATCCGCCGGGGCGGGTCGTACCGCACTGGCGCGAGGCGCCCGATGCGGTATGTCGGCGGTGGGACGGGCCGACCTGCAAAACGCTTCCTGTTCACACGGCGGCTGGCCGTCCTGGAAGCTGGACGCGCCGCCGGTCTGGCGACAAGTGGCGGTTCCGTCGGCCTCGCCGATCCTGCGAGGGGCGACGGGTTCACCGGCGGAGCGAGCGGCGCGGCTCCGGTTGCGCCGGCCACAGCATTCG
>JBGSJD010000140.1:0-2888 GCA_041742195.1 Hyphomicrobiaceae bacterium | reverse complement strand
CGGCAGGCCAAGCACCGCCTTGTGGCCCGCCTGCAGGAGATCGAGCAGGCGCGCCAGGAAGCCATGGCGGGCGTGACGCAGGCGTGGTCGCGGTTCCAGTCGTCGCGCGGACAGCTCAAGGCCGACGGCATGGGCGTCGATGCCGCGCGGATCGCGCTCGACGGTGTCCGGGAAGAGGAGCAGGCCGGGCAACGCACGGTGCTCGACCTTCTCAATGCCGAGCAGGAACTTCTCGACGCACAAGTGCAGGTCGTCACCTCGAAGCGGGAACTGGTCGTCGCGGCCTATGCGCTTCTCGGGCAGATGGGACGTCTTTCCGCCGCCGAACTGGCGCTCAGTGACGACGTCTATGATCCAGAAGCGAATTACGCCGAGGTTCGCAATCGCTGGTTCGGTCTCGATATCCGGCACGCCGATGGTCGCCGCGAAGAAATCGACGTGTCGGCCGAAAGTGACCCGGATTGGGTGATCGACGACTGAGCCAGCCATCCGTGGGCCTACGCCCGGACGTTGCGTGACTGAAAGGACCCACCCGCCGCAAAACTGCCCCTTGCCAGTCTCGACTCTCATCGAATCGGTGTAGGCGAAGATATAGATGTGTACCTGCGTACGGAGGGGGCTCCGGTCGATATACCGGTTCGACTGAAGGCGAGGGCATGATCAGCGACATGACACACGTTGGCAAACGCTCGGTTGTGCGAACATTGGCGGCCGCTCTGATGCTCGGGGCAAGCCTCGGGATCGTCACGACAGGCACTGCCACGCAGGCTCAGGCGCAGGGGCTGCAGGACGTGCTCGCCGCAGCCTACAAATACAATCCTCGGCTCGATGCCGAGCGGGCCCGCCAGAGGGCGACCGACGAGGAAGTCTCCCGCGCGCATTCGGGCTACAGGCCTGTCGTCAGCGGCACCGCGGACATCGGCTACAACAGAACCGATACGCGCCCTCCGGGTGTCGGCGCTTCCAATGGCGAGACGCACCCAAAGGGCTATGGCGTTACGGCTTCGCAGCCGATCTTCAACGGGTTTCGGACGTTGAATGGTGTGCGCCTCGCCGAGGCATCGGTGCGGGCCGGACGTGAAACACTGCGCGGGGTCGAGCAGTCGGTCCTGCTCGAGGCCGTGACTGCCTATGTCGACGTTGTCCGCGATCAGGCGATCGTCAAGTTGCGCGAAGGCAACGTGGAGGTTCTGGCGCGCGAATTGAAGGCGACCAAGGACCGGTTCTCGGTCGGTGAAGTGACCCGTACGGACGTGGCGCAGGCCGAAGCTCGTCGCGCGGCTGCCGTGTCGGCGCTTGACCTCGCTCGTGCCAACCTCAAGACGAGTCGGGCGAGTTTCGAGCGCGTGGTCGGATATCCGCCGTCGGCGCTGCGCGACCAGTCGCCCCCGAACAAGCTCATTCCGAAATCGCTCAACGAGGCGATCGACATCACTCTCCGGGAGAGCCCGGCGGTCGTGTCGGCGCTCTACACGGAACAGGCCGCGCGGCACAACGTCGACGTGATCTGGGGCGAGCTGCTGCCGACCGTTCGCCTCGATGCGACCTATTCCAACCGCTTCGATCCCTCGCGCACCATCGACGAATCCGAATCGACGACGGTCACGGGTCGTGTCGACGTGCCGCTCTACGAAGCGGGCGATACTCAGGCGCGCGTGCGGCAGGCCAAGCATACCCACGTCAGCCGCCTGCAGCAGATCGAGCAGTTCCGTACGGAGGCCAAGGCGTCGACCATCGCCGCATGGTCGTCGTTGACGGCAGCTCGGGCGCAGATCGAGGCCGACCGGATCCAGGTGCAGGCGACGAGCACCGCTCTCGCCGGTGTCCGCGAGGAAGAGCGCGTCGGACAGCGGACTCTGCTCGACGTGCTCAATGCCGAGCAGGAAGCGCTCAACGCCCGGGTTCAGCTCGTCAGCACGCAGCGCAATCTCGTCGTCGCTTCCTACTCGGTGCTTTCAACGATCGGCCGTCTGTCCATCGCGGAACTCGGGGCGACCGACCTGGCTTACGACCCGGAGGCGCACTATCACGAGGTGCGCCGGAAGTGGTGGGGCATCAGCATCACCTACTCGTCCGGCAAGCGTGAGCATGTCGACATGTGGGAGACCCATGGGGTCAAGCATCATCCGGTGAAGTAGTACCGGCTTCGCCATCGAGAGCAAATCAAGCCGGAGCCACCATTGCTCCGGCTTTCTCTTTTCCAGTTCTCGATGGCCCCTGTCCTTGCCATCGGATTGCCGTGAAGCGAGGCTAACCCCAATCCAAGGGTGCGGGACAAGCGGCGTCGGACGGCGAGAACGGTGGATGGCGGGTGGCGGCGCGTTGCGGCGGAAGTCGCAGCACGGTACCACCCTACTCAAATCTACGGTTCGAGCCTTTCTTGCGGCATCTGCGGGCAGATGGTGCGCGGGCGAGAAGGGGAGCGGTAAGACATGGCGAACGCGGGCAAGGCCGGCGAACCGAGCATGGACGAGATTCTGGCGTCGATCCGCAAGATCATCGCCGACGATCCGCCGAGTGGAAAACGGTCTTCCGCGCCGCCAGCCCCTTTGGCGCCCGAGACGCCGACGGCCTCGACGTTCGGCGGCAGGAAATCATCGATCGACGACGTGCTCGGTCTGGAAGGGGACGACCCCACGCCGGACAGCGCACCAGCCGAGCCTGCCGCCAACGGGCGGGCCGTGCCATCGTGGCTGTTTCCAGGCGCGACGGCCAAGCCGGCGGTACCCGCCCCCGAGGCGCTGGCCGTCCCTCAGCGCGAGCCATCACAGCCCTTCTTCGGCTCTCCAGCGGTAAGTGCGCCGTCGGGCAAGGTGGGTGCTCCGGCATTCGGTGAGATCGTGCCGCAGCGCGAGGCCGCGCTCGGATCGCAGCCGTCGCCTTCAGAC
>JBGSJD010000139.1:0-1739 GCA_041742195.1 Hyphomicrobiaceae bacterium | reverse complement strand
GCCTGCAGGCGGCGCTGGACGAGAAGGCTCGCCAGCGACACCGCCAGGATCGCGACGGCGAGCGCCAGGAACACCCGGTTGGCTGCCCAGTCCGCCCGGACGGACGTGATCTTGCCCGAGACGAGCAAAGAGGCGAGGCCGCCAGCCGCTACCGCAGCCTGGGCTCCGGCAAGGGACATCCCCCACCGGAAGTGGCGCTCCCAGCCGGCAGGGTTTTCGCCGGGCAGCGGCTGCTTCATCGAACGGATGAAAAGGGCACTCGCGACCGCGAGCAGCGCCATGGCCGCGGCGTACTGCCAGCCGTGCTGCCAGCGGAGGCCCGTCAACGGGGTCAAGTAGAGCCCGAGCATCGTTACGGCGCCCCACGCGTAGGCGATGGTCGCGAGGCGAGTCGTCTGCAGGAGCGCGACGTAGGCCGGCATCAGCGGCGCGCGGCTCGAGACGACGGGCCAGTTCCAGGCCTGAAGCCCTGTCCCGATCGCCGCCACGACGGCGACGACGGCGAACAGCACGGCCCCTCCGGTCACGATTGCCGGGCGACCGGCGGCGGCGCTCCAGATCATGGCGATCGCCGCGACGGTCCCGGCGGCCATGACCGCGCGCCGCAGTGCGTGTCCACTGATCGTCATTGTCCGCGCTGGCCCGCTCAAGCCTTCTTCATCTCGCGGCCGGTCAGGACGACGGCATAGCAGCTGATGGCGGAGAGGGCCAAGGCGCCGAAGAAGAAGAGATTGTTGGCGGCCCAGTCCTGAGAGCCGCGGCGGAGGCCAGCCACCGTCGTGAAGCGCCACATCTTGCCGTCGATCAGCAGTCCCGCCATCGTGATCACCATGGCGACCATGATGAAGATGGCGAAGCCGCGCGCGATCTTGAGCATGGTCGGATCAGCGACGCCGCTCTCGCCATCGTTGCGCAGCGTCGCCGACATGAACAGGCAGAGGCCCGCCAAAACGAAGAACGCGATGAAGAACTGCCACCATTCGCGCCAGGACACGATGTCGAAGCCGTAGGTGACGAGCAGACCCAAGGCCCCCCAGGCCCAGACCATTCCCATATGACGGAACGAGACGCCGACCGCCTCGCTGAGGGACGCGCTGCGGGCCGCCTCGCTGCGGATCTCGGCGAAGGAGGCCAACGCCAGGAGGATGCTGACCAGGGCCGCGATGGCCATGTGCACGTAGAACATCTTGAGCGAGGCCGTCACGACAAGGGCGGCCGTGCTGACGCCGATGCCCAGTATCCAGATGACCATCGACGTCATGCGTGCGTTCCCCGTGCTGCGGCCGAATCAGATGCCTCCGGCCTCTAGCCACGCTTATACACCGAGGACAGCGCTATCGTGACGTGCGTCTCATTGCGCAAGCGCACAGCCACACCGCGCCGCGTCCGACACGCCCACCGACGACAGGGTCACCCAACCCGACGCATGGTCAGGCCGCCGCCCGTTCGGCGCCGAGCGCTTCGCCACGGTAGGACAACGCCTCCGCGACGTGCCGTCGGCCGACGATATCGGCGGCGTCGAGGTCCGCGATCGTGCGGGCGACCTTCAGTGTGCGATGAAAGCCACGTGCCGAGAGACCGAGGCGGTCGGCGGCCGAGCGCATGAAGGCCAGGCCATCGGCATCCGGCATGGCGAGGTCCTCGAGGAGGCGCCCCCCCATGTCTGCGTTGGTGCGCAGGGGACGGCCGCGCACCTTGTGGGCGGCGAGGCGTGATACCTGCAGTCGCCGCGCCGCCTC
>JBGSJD010000138.1:0-6462 GCA_041742195.1 Hyphomicrobiaceae bacterium | reverse complement strand
CCCCGGCTGCGCCCGCCGCCGCCGCTCAGTGAACGCCCGGAAGGGCGCCGAGCCGGTTCCCGTGCACACCATGAGCACGTTCGCGCTCGGGTCGTCCGGCATCAGGAACGTCGCCCCGAACGGCCCTGTGACGGCCACCCGGTCGCCGACCTTGAGGCTGCACAGCCAGTCTGAGATGAGCCCCCCCGGAACACGCTTGACGGTCAACGCGAGATTGTTGGCGTTACGCTTTTCCCCGTCGCGGGCGGAGGCTACGGAGTAGAGACGCAGCGGATAGGGCTTTCCGTCCGGATCGCTGATCGGTGGCACGATGCCGATCGACTGCCCCTCGAGGACCGGAAACTGCACGTCACCCAGCCCAAGGACGATATGCCGGACGTCGCTCTCGGCGTCCGCCGCCGTGATGCGGAAGTTCCCCTGTACCGTGGCCAGCACCGGTTTCGATCGCGGAAAGAGGTTGACCGCCGGCTTCGCTGCCGACCTCGGCGCCACCGCGCGCCCTCCGCCGCCGGCATGCGCCGCTGCGATCAGTGCTCCCGCCTCCGGATCGACGGCCTCGTCGATCGGCAGATCGCCCCCGACGTCGCCCTGCACCGGCAGTTCCTGCCAGGAGAACTGCTCGGCCAGCGAATAGGCCGTCGTCACGACCCGCCAGTTGTCGATCGAGCCCGTGGGACACGGCGCGATGCAGTCGAGGCACCCGTTGCACAGGTCCGGATCGACGACATAGTTGGTGTCGTCATGGCTGACCGCGCCGACGCTGCATGTCGCCTCGCAGGTCCCGCACCGGATGCAGATCTCCGGATCGATCAGATGTTGCTTGATCATCGACCCAGCTGGCTGCTCCATCGCCCTCTCCTGCTCGTCGCCCGCCATCCACCTCGTTTCCCACAACAGATGGCACGGGTGTGGTGCCGCCACCACAGGCTGCGGGGCCAGCCGCCTAAAAAAACATCGTTCTTCACCAAGTAACGGTCACCGGCCACCGCGATGCCCGCTTGCAGCTTCTGAATTTTTCCGCTCAAAGTACGGACATGGTCCCGCCGGGGATCCGTTAGAAAGTCAGTTGGGAGGGTTTGAATGCGTCGTATCCTGGCGGCAACAATGTTTGCCGCAACAATGGGTCTTGCCGGAAGCGCGAGCGCCCAGAACATCGATTCCAAGACGTTCAACGTCGTGGGCACCTGGAGCTTCCTCACCAACTATCAGGTCCTCGAGAAGCCGTTCTTCACCGAAGAGCTGCCGAAGCTGTCTGACGGCAAGCTGAAGGGCAACCTCAAGGCCCTCAACGAGCTGAACCTGAAGGGCACCGAACTGCTCCGCCTCCTGAAGCAGGGCGTGTTCGACATGGCCTTCGCTCTCCCGATCTACGTCGAGGACGGCGGCGCGATCATCGAGGCGCTGGATATCGCGGGCGTCTCCCGCGACTTCAAGATGGCCCGGGACATCTCCGAGATCTGGCTGCCCGAGATGCAGAAGGTCATGAAGGAGAAGCACAACGCCATCATCCTCGGCACGCATACGTGGCCGGAGCAGGATTTCTACTGCCGCGGTGACGTGAAGAGCGTCGACGATCTGAAGGGCAAGAAGGTTCGCGTTCAGGGCACCTCACAGTCCGACCTCGTGTCGGCCTTGGGTGGTACCGGCGTGACGATCGCCTTCAGCGAAGTCGTGCCGGCCCTCGAGAAGGGCGTTGTCGATTGCGGCATCACGGGCACCATGCCGGCCTACAAGGCCAAGTGGCCCGAGGTGACCAACTCGCTGTTCCGCATGCCGGTCGGCTTCACGGCTGGCTTCCTCGTGGCCAACCTGACGATGTGGAACAAGCTGTCGCCCGACTCCCAGGCGCTGATCCAGAAGGCCGCCAAGGACCTCGAGGACCGCTCGTGGAAATCGACGCAGCTCGAGACGGAAGACGGCGTATTCTGCACGACCGGCACCGGCAAATGCCCGGCCGGCGCGCCCGGCAAGCTCAAGCTGAACATGCCGAGCGAGGCGGACTTCAAGGCCCGTGACAAGGCGCTCAACGACGTGGTGCTCAAGAACTGGGCCAAGCGTTGCGGCGCGGAATGCGCCGCCAAGTGGAACGACCTCATCGGCAAGAAGTACGGCCTGAACGCCAAGGCGGACTGAGCCGATCGCCACCACGATCGAAGGCCCGGCCGGATCCGGCCGGGCCTCTTCCAAGAGACCGATTGAAGCCATGAACTGTGCCAGCCACGACGAGTGTGGTCGGGCGGACTTGGGCTTTGCATGAACGGCTGGGGGCTTCTGAACGATGGATCGCATCTGGGACGGGATCGTCGGGCTATCCCGCTTCGCCGTGTGGTGTGGTGCCGCGATGCTGCTGTCGGCCGCCCTGATCGTGACCGCCGAAGTTCTGCTGCGCAAATTGCTGCCGGCCCTCGTCGATGTCGGCGGCTCGCTGATGGGCCTGTTCGGCGCAAGCGTCGATGCCGCCGCCAACCAGGCGTGGTTCCGACAGTTCACCTTCTCCGGATCTGACGAGATCTCGGGCTATCTGTTCGCCATCGGCACGAGCTGGTCGATGGCCTATGTGCTGTGCACGCGAGGTCACATCCGCATCGACGCGCTCTACAGCAATTTCGGCCCGCGCCTGCGCGGCTGGCTGGACCTGCTCGCGCTGCTGGCGCTCGGCGTCTTCGTCGCCGCGATGGTGTACCGCGCGTGGGACGTCACCAGTATCAACTTCCTCGAATACAACCGCTCCAATACGAACCTGCGTATCCCGCTCGCCTGGGCCCAGATCCCCTGGCTCGCCGGCTTCGTGCTGTTCGCGGTCGCGCTGGCCGTCGCCGTGCTGCGCACGTTCGTCGCCCTCGTCTCCGGCGACTACGCGAAGGCGGCCTCCATCGCCGGCGTCTCTTCGCAGGACGAGGAGATCGAAAGCGAGCTCAAGAGCCTCGGCATCGAACGCCGCCAACACTAGGGATACCGGCTACTCATGCTCGCGACAGCCCTTCTCCTTCTCCTCTTCATGCTGGCCATCTCGGTGCCGGTTGCAGCCGTCATGGGCGTGCTCGGCATCGCGCTCGACAACATGTTCTCCTTCATGCCCCTGCAGCGGGCCATGGGCGAGATCCTCTGGAACTCGTCCAGCGAATACATCCTGATCGCCGTGCCCCTGTTCGTGATGCTGGGCGAGATCCTGCTCCGCGCCGGCATCGCGGAACGCGTCTACAACGCCATCGCACAATGGCTGTCGTGGCTGCCCGGCGGCTTGATGCACGCCAATATCGGCGCCTCGGCCATGTTCGCCGCGACCTCCGGCTCGAGCGTCGCGACGGCCGCGACGATCGGCACGGTCGCGATCCCCCAGATCGCCAAGCGGGGCTACAACGAGCGCCTGTTCCTCGGCACGATCGCAGCCGGCGGCACGCTCGGCATCCTGATCCCGCCGTCGATCAATTTCATCATCTACGGCCTGCTGACGAACACCAGCGTCCCGCGGCTCTATCTCGCCGGCTTCGTTCCGGGGGCCATCCTCGCCGGTCTCTTCATGCTGATCGTGCTTCTCGCCTGTCTCCTCGACCCGAAGAAGGGCGGCGAGAAGATGGAGACGAGCTGGTCCCAGCGGTTCCGCGTCCTGCCGAGCCTCATCCCCCCGACGTTCATCTTCCTCGTCGTCGTCGGCGCCATCTATGCCGGCATCGCGACGCCGACTGAGGCCGCCTCGCTCGGCGTGATGGCCGCCCTCATCCTCGCCTGGTGGGAAGGCAAGCTGACGCTTCAGATGCTGCGCGCCGTGGGCGAAGGCACCATGCGCACCACCGCGATGATCATGCTGATCATTATCGCCGCCCAGTTCCTTAATTTCGTGCTCGCCGCGATCGGCATCACCGATACCGTTGCGAAGGCCATGGAGGCCATGGGCCTCGGCAAGATCACGACCATGCTCGTCGTGGTCGTATTCTACCTCGCCCTGGGATGCTTCATGGAGACCATCTCCATGATGATCCTCACGACGCCGTTCATTTTCCCGATCGTGACCAACATGGGCTGGGATCCGATCTGGTGGGGCATCGTGCTGACCATCCTGATCGAGGCGGCTTTGATCACGCCGCCGGTTGGGCTCAATCTCTACGTCGTGCAGGGCATGCGAGAGCGCGGTCCCGTGACCGACGTCATCTGGGGCGCACTGCCGTTCGTGCTCGCCATGATGGGCATGATCGGCCTCCTGATGGCGTTGCCCGATCTCGCACTCTGGTTGCCGAACTACGTCATGGGCAAGGGCTGAGCCTGAACGATCGCTTCGGCATGCCAGCAACGATCGGGCCGCGACCGAGCCGCGGCCCTTTTGCTTGCCCGACGTCGCCGTCGGTGGGCCTCACAGGTCGCCGAGCTTCCCGGCCTTCTCGGCGAGCAGATAGTAGAACGTCACCCGATGCTTGCTCGTGTCGGCCTTCATCTGCTCGCACACGGCCTTGATGCGCGCGTCGAGCGCCGCATCGTCCTCGGTCATTTTGAGCTTCCGCTTGAGGAAGCTCTCGCGCACCGTTTCCAGCTCGCTCTTCGACGAGCAGGAGACGTAGGACGAGTCCTTCCCCCTGAGCGCGATGCCGAGGAACTTGACGATCCCGGCGACTGCAGCGGCATCGACCGCCGATGTGTAGAGCTGGATGTCCTTGGAATAGTCCGCGTCTGCCATGGCGCTCTCCTTTTGCCAGACCTCATGGCGGCGTCACGACGACCGCCGGAATGCGCGAGCCTCGGTTCGAACCCCTCGACCAGCGCCGGCTCACAATGCACCGGCGTCGGAGGATATGCCATCGCGCCCGCAAAGCGAAGCCCGGATTGCATCTGCCATTCGAATGCCATCGGCCAAAATGCCTCTTTTTTTACATAGCGCTCCTGTGATCGTCGGAGCTGTTGCGGCGGTCGTCAGTCGCATCTAGGTTGCGCCGCACAGTCATTCCGGAGCGCCCACATGTTGATGTCTGCAGCCGAATACAGGGAGAGCCTGCGCCGCCTCCACCCGCGGGTCTTCGTCAACGGCCGTGGCATCGAGAGCGTGGCGGACGAACCGCTGCTGGCGCCGGGCATCGCCGCGACCGGCGTCGCCTACGACTTCGCCCTCGTCGACGAGCACAAGCCCCTGATGACGGCGCGCCAGGGCACGAGCGGCAAGCTCGTCAACCGGATGCTCCACATCGACGAAAACTCGACGGATCTTCTCTACAAGCTGGAGGCGGTCCGCCTGGTCTGCCGCGAGTCGGGCTGTGCCCAGCGCTACCTGTCGCACGATGCATTGAACGCGCTCTATCAGGCGACGAAGCGCCTCGACGCCGAGCACGGCACGGATCGGCACGCGCGCTTCCTCGCCTACCTGCATGAGAGCCAGGACCACGACTGGTCGCATGGCATCGCCATGACCGACGCCAAGGGCGACCGCTCGAAGCGCCCGGGCCAGCAATCAAACCCCGACGTCTACGTTCACATCAAGGAACGCCGCCCCGACGGCATCGTCATTCGCGGCACGAAGGCCATCGTCACCGGCGCGCCCTACATGCACGAGTTCCTCGTCCTCCCCTGCCGCACCATGACGAAGGAAGACGCCGACTTCGCCGTCGCCTGCGCGGTGCCGGCCGACGCGCCAGGCGTGACGATCATCTCGCGTCCCGCCGGCCGCCCGGGCGACCCGGCCGCCAAATACTCGGCCAAGTACGGCCAATCGACCGGCGTCGTGCAGTTCGACGACGTCTTCGTGCCCCACGACCGGGTCTTCATCGACGGCCAGTTTGAAGAAGCTGGCTTCATGACGACCAGCTACGCGACGCACCATCGCCATTCCTGCATCGGCGCCCGCGCCGGCTTCGGCGATCTGCTGATCGGTGCCGGCGCGTTGATGATCGAAGCCAACGGCCTCGACACCGACCGCCACGCCCACGTCCGCGACGCGATGGTGGAGCTGATCAAGATCGTCGAGGGCTTCTTCGCCTGCGGCGTGGCGGCCTCGGTCTACGCCACGAAGGACCCGGGCGGCTCGGTGATGCCGGATACGGTGTTCTCGAACGTCGGCAAGCTCCTGCTCGCCACGCAGATCTACGACATGCACCGTCTCGCCCACTACGTGTCGGGCGGCCTCGTCGTCGCGCTGCCGGGCCCGGACGAGGACCACAATCCCGAAACGGCGGCATCGCTCTCGGCAGTGCTGGCCGGCCGCCCCGACGTGCCGGCTGCGCGCCGCATGGAAGTCGCGCGCCTGATGGAGGACCTGACCGCCTCCTACACGGGAGGCTGGATGAGCGTCATCTCGCTCCACGGCGGCGGCTCGCCGGAAGCCATGAAGCGCGAGATCTGGCGCAATTATCCTGTCGGCGAGAAAGCGAGCCTCGTCAGCCACCTGCTCGACCACGGCGTGCTCGATCACGGCCAGCGCGTCTCGAAGCAACCGGGCCGCTGCTGCGCGACGGGGTGCGAAGTCCCCGCCATCGCGCCCGC